>NZ_JBSSFD010000070.1:0-10060 GCF_054062295.1 Lysinibacillus sp. TE18511 | reverse complement strand
TCACGAAGGCGTTATCACAGGACGTGATGGTTTTAGCCTTCGTTCCTCTATCGCTGATCCCCAAGGAGTCGCCCAGTCTCCACTCCAATCAACTTTTATACAAGGCATACGTCTTAACAAATGTCACCCACAACTTTTGGTGATGAGCCTATTTTCACTTATTGTTAATAACAAAAAAATAACCATCACCATCGATAAATTTTTGGAATGGCGAAATGGCGTTTTTAGAGGCTTCATAATATAGCGGGCTTAGAAAAGAAAAATTTCGAAGAGATAAGAGATAACAATCAATCAACCTGTATTACATGAACTTTATAGATTGAAAGCTGTAACTCATTGTAAGGTTGTACGCTAGTTTTCTAGAATATTCTTATCATCTAATTTTTTAGTATATTTCTTTAAAAACTTGTTCATCCTCTTAATAGTTTACTTGAAGAGGTGAATATAAAATGAAAAAATCTTTAATAGTAATTTTTCTAGTCATATTTACGCTATTGCTAAGTGGCTGTTGGAGTAAGCGTGAATTAAGCGATCTAGCTATTGTTTCGGCTTTAGGTATTGATAAAGTTAATGATGGATATTCTATTTCTGTTCAAATTATCAATGCTGGTGAAATGTCTGAAAATAAATCTTCTGGTAGTCAATCGCCAGTTACTACTTATCATGCAACTGGACAATCCGTATTTGAAGCTATTAGGAAATTAACTGCATCTTCTCCAAGGAGAGCCTATTTCACTCACATGCAATTAGTTGTTTTCGGGGAAGAATTTGCATCTGAAGGGATTGCGGAGGCTCTAGATTTTCTGGCTAGAGATCAAGCAATTAGAAGTGACTTTAACTTTGTTGTAGCCTATAATTCTACAGCTAAAGATATTTTAAATGTCTTAACACCTATAGAAAAATTACCAGCAAAAAAGATTCTAAATTCCGCACTTGCTTCCCAAGGTGCTTGGGGCTCAACAAGATTTGTTGATACTGAAGATTTAATTTCTGAGTTGGGAGATGATGACAAAAGTACGGTTTTATCAGCAATAGAGTTAGTTGGGGACAAAGAATTAGGTAAACGTCCAGATAATGTTGAAAGAATTGAAACATCAGCAGTATTACATTTCACTGGACTAGGGGTATTTAAAAAGGATAAATTAATAGGTTATTTAACTGAATCAGAAAGTATCTATTATAATTTTTTAATGAATAATATTAAAAGCACAATCATAAATACCTCTTGTCCTAATGCAGGATCTATAACGACAGAAATAGGAAATTCTAAAACAACTATTCAAGGGAAATTTGAACAAGGGATCCCAAAAATAAATGTGAAAATTGATATTGAACAAAATGTTGCAGAAGTTAAATGTGCCATTGATTTATCAAAAGAGAAAACTTTAAAAATGATTGATAAAAAAACTGCTAACTTTATTAAAGAAAATATTGAACAAACCATTAATACGATTAAAGATAATTATCAAGTTGATATTTTGAACTTTGGAGAAGTACTTCATAAGGAAGATCACAAAGCATGGGATGCTATTAAAGATGACTGGTCAACAACGTTTCCAGAGTTAGAAGTCAATGTTGACGTTAATGTCAAGACGACTGGGACAGCGACCTTGGTTAATTCCATCGAAAAAGAATAAGGCAAAATTAACATGATGCATTTTCTACCCTTCTTTCAAATAACCTTCTACCGTCCTGTATAATTCACCTCCATTTTGCGCATATAAGTAGTAACAAGGGAGGTCATTACATTGAAGAAGTTATTTTATCTGTTTTTACTAGCCACATTATTACTATCAGCTTGCGGAAAAAATACCGCTCCAAAAGAAGTAGCCGTCGATAAAAATACTTCCGTTGAAGATATAGTGGGAGCTACCGTCAAAAATAAATTCACTGTTGAAGAAAAGAATGGGATTGTCACTATTTCCATTCAGGATGCAGATGTAACAAAAGGGGTAAAAAGTCAAATGCTGAAGGACTCTACAAAGATATTTGCAGAGCTGTCCAAGCTTAAAAGCGTTAAAACACCATCTATTTCCTGGTATGCACCATTAACAGAACCTGGTGGAGACAAAGATATGACTGAGGTATTAAATATTTATTTTAGTGAGGAAGATTTTAGAAAAGTTAATTGGACAAACTATGAGCAGCTAGATATTGAATCCATCGCTACTCATTATCATCAAAATGAAGCTTTAGGTCATTAGAAAACTTTCTCAGAAAGATACCCCTTCGTGTATAAAGAATGGGTATCTTTTTTATTATCCACTCACTTAACATACATACTAATTGCTTCCGACAGAAGAGATTGTTTTATTTTATAATGCGTCGCTTGCCAAACGCCTTTCCCATCTTTCAAAATGAATAGCTGGGGTGATTCATGCTTCACCTTTAGATCGTTTTCAATAATATTTGAGACATCCCTATCCTTCTGCACAATAACTAAATACTTAGGCAAATTA
This sequence comes from Lysinibacillus sp. TE18511, assembly GCF_054062295.1. NCBI lineage: Bacteria > Bacillati > Bacillota > Bacilli > Caryophanales > Bacillaceae > Lysinibacillus > Lysinibacillus sp. TE18511. Next base: position 7,601 of record NZ_JBSSFD010000070.1, on the reverse strand, counting down.
GTTTCTAGCGCTTTCAACTCTTTTAACGCTGAAATGCTACTAAAACATGTCATACTGAATTTTAACACTAGACAGGCCTTATCCTTAGATTGCTGTAAAGTATCTCTCCATTGCTCAGCCGTCTTAATTCTTTCCATACTTTGAACCTCCAACCTGTAAACTTTCTATTCATTATATACCATATAGGGTATTAATCAATTTTACCTTGGCGTAATTGCGTCAGCAAAAGGGGGTCGACTGTGCGGAAGTGAAGCAACAGAGATAAGAATCTTCTGTACCTGTCGCTACGCTTTCGGTACAAAATCATTTGCTGAATAAAGATAAAAATACGAGCCAACTATAACGAAAGCTCGTACCTCTTCTCACAATATTTAAATCCCCTCAGTATTCATTAAAACAACACGCCAGCCATCTGGATCTTCAATTGTGACACCTTTGTCAGCCCAATATGGATTTTCTGGCTCTACTTCTGGATAGCCCATTTGCAATAAGCGTTCCGCAATACGCTGTATGGTTGCAAACTTTGGAATATACAGTACAAGCAGATTATCCTTTGTTGGTGCTGGACATGGGCTCCTCTCAAGATGCTCTGTAAATTCTAAATGATAGCTAGCATTTGGAAGACCAATCATTATACCATTGTAGCCACGATGCCCTGTGAAAGAACCGATTTTTTCTAACCCTACACCTTCACAATAAAATTTTTCAATTTCCTTTAATTGATCAGTTGGCCTAGCAATTCGTACTTGTGCCACCTGTAATTCATCTGACCATTGTTGTCTCATAGTTATTTTTCTCCTTTTTATCAATTGTATAATTGAAAACTAAAGCTAGAGAACAGCCATTGGTCTGAAAAAATGCTACTCTTTGATAGAAATACTTAAATACCCGCGGAGACAAGCAAAATATCCGCGATATTGGTTGAAATATCCGCGAATTAGAGACAAATATCCGCGAAGCGCCAATTTTATCTTAAAAAATCACAAATTCTATCAGCAGCTACTAGTGGATTTTCTTTTTCTAAATAATACTCCTCGGCCGGCCAATATCTTCTTTTATACTTATCTAGTCGTGCTTGAAAATCTCCAATATACACATCTCGCTGTAATACCCGTTCCTCTCTAACAGTTCTAGGGCATTCTATATATAAACGATAATCATAAAAACCTCTCCACTCACTGCGGAAAAGAAAGATTCCCTCAACAATAAGTATAGCGTTAGCTACTAATGTCATTTTTTTATCACAACTGGTGTCTGCTAATTGGTCATAAAATGGAAGTTGGAGCTCTAAATTATTATTATGTAATTGTAAAAAGATATTATGTTTAATAAAGTTGATATCCCATTGTAAATAATAATACTCATACCATTCGTCGTACCCAGTATTATAACGTTTGCTTCTTTCTACGATATGATTATCTAAATGGATCAGTTCTACAGCACAACTAGTTTTAAGCTCCTCTGTAAGCCTGTTAGCAATAGTAGACTTACCTGCGCCCCCTAATCCATCAATGGCGACAATGAAAGGTCTCTCTTTAGCAGACCTCATTTCAATCTGCTTCATGATATCGTTCTTAATTTCGCGTATATCCATTGATTGACACTCCTAACAACATTAAAATAACCAGCTCCTAGAAAAAGAACTGGTTATACCTATTTATTCCGTCAAAGCTACACTAAATGAAGCAGCTGTCTTCTCTTTTACTTCTTCTAAAGTAACACCCTCTGCTAATTCTATTAGCTGCATACCTTGCTCAGTAAAGTCGAAAACAGCTAGGTCTGTAATTAATCGATGCACAACGCCTTTCCCTGTTAATGGTAGCTCGCATTGCTTTTTAATTTTTGACTCACCGTTTTTATTGACATGCTCCATTACGACGATAACTCTTTTGGCACCAACTACAAGGTCCATGGCGCCTCCCATACCTTTCACCATTTTCCCTGGAATCATCCAGTTCGCAAGGTCACCCGTTTCAGATACTTCCATACCACCTAAAATAGCAAGATCGATATGGCCTCCGCGGATCATGGCAAACGATTCGGCACTGTCAAAGAATGAAGCACCTGGAACAGCCGTTACCGTTTCTTTGCCCGCATTAATTAAATCAGGATCGACTGCTTCCTCTGCTGGGTATGGACCAATGCCAAGAAGCCCGTTTTCCGATTGTAGAAGGACGTCATAATCAGTCGGAATTGCATTAGCAACTAGCGTTGGGATACCAATACCTAAATTGACGTTCATGCCGTTTTGTATTTCTTTTACCGCTCTATTTACTATTCTTTGTCTTGTATCAACCATCATGCCTCCCCCTTTCTCACCGTCAAACGTTCAATACGCTTCTCATAATTTTCGCCTAGTAAAACGCGTTGCACGAACACTCCTGGCGTATGGATATGATCTGGATCTAGCTCTCCTGCTTCAACAATTTCCTCCACCTCTGCAATTGTAATTTTCCCCGCCATTGCAGCTAGTGGATTAAAGTTACGTGATGTTTTTCTGAAAACTAAATTACCTAGCTTGTCTGCCTTCCATGCTTTAACAAGTGCAAAATCTGCGACAATTCCTTTTTCTAAAATATATTCCTTGCCTTCAAAAACCTTTACTTCTTTCCCCTCAGCAATCGGCGTTCCAACCCCAGTAGCCGTGTAAAAGCCAGGAATACCAGCCCCGCCAGCTCGCATACGCTCCGCCAAAGTACCTTGTGGTGTTAATTCTACCTCCAGCTCCCCACTTAAAAACTGCTGCTCAAAAATTTTATTTTCACCTACATAGGATGCGATCATTTTTTTAATTTGTTTATTGGCTAATAAAAGCCCTAAGCCCCAATCATCCACACCACAATTATTGCTGACAACGGTTAAATCCTTTGTTCCTTTTTGGACTAGTGCTGCAATTGATTTTTCAGGAATACCACATAGCCCGAAGCCCCCTACCGCTAACGTATGCCCATCTTTAATATCTGCAACGGCTTCCTCAAACGAATTCCACACTTTCCCATTCCCCATATCGAAACCCCCTAAAATAGCTCGTTTATTAAGAAAAATTCTACCTCAGAATCATTTTACAAGTAAAGGAATTAATTAGAATACTATTTATTCCAAAAAGGCATAAATTAATTTTCGCTCCCTTCTTCTGTACGAATTGTATTCAGTAATTGCTTTAATGCAAATGATTGATATGTATTCTTTTTCGTAATAACGCCTAATCGCCATGGCATGTCGAAATTATATAATGGAATAATTTTTACATTTTTATTGGTCTGCTTTGCGGCAATTGAATACGGTAAAAGTGTCACGCCTAAATTCGAGGATACTAGCTCCACTATTAAATCCCATTGCGAGCTTTTATAGCCGATTATTGGTGTAAACCCTACGCTTTTACATGATTTAATGACATAATCATGTAGTGTGAATTCCTCTGTAAAGATAATGAATGTTTCATTTTTTAAATCTTGTAATAAAATACGTTCTTGCTGTGCTAATGGATGGGACTCATTAATAAAGACACAAAATTGATCTTCTACAAATGATTGAACAGAAAATTTCCTTTCATCTGTAGGTATAACAACAATCCCCATATCTACTTCGCCATTTTCTACTAATGTTCCGATCATTTTAGCCCCACGTTCCACGAGCTCTAAATGTACCTCTGGATATTGCTTATGAAACTTTCGAGCAATTTCAGGAAAGAATAGTGTGCCAATTAACGGTGGAATCCCTAATTTAATAGAACCTGTTTTAATGTTCAATAAATCATCCAGTAAAATATGTAAATCATGTACAGACCGCATTATTTTTTGTCCTTGTTTATAAACAATACTACCTGCGTCTGTTAATTCTACATTGCGTGTAGTTCGGTTTAATAGCTCCACATGAAGAGTATCCTCCAACTTTTTAATGCTTTTACTTAATGAAGGCTGTGACACAAAGGATTCACTCGCAGCCTTTGTAAAACTCCCATATTCAACAACAGTCATAAATGCTTTTAAATCTCGTAGCTCCATATAGACACCTCCATTTATTCTAATTTGTTATAAAAATTATTCCAAAATCCATATTTAGTAATAAATTCTTCTCGTTTTCTATTAATCCTTCTTCTAGAAAAATATCTAAGACAAATACGATAGCGACAATGTTTCCCCATGATGCCAATCATATTTAATTAAGCAATATTCGCGAATAACAGCCATAAAAATATTTCTACATTACGTTGTATTTATTGTCCTCAATTCCGATTTTTTCTTTAATTATTCATTTCTCTATGTACAATTAGCAATAAGGGATGACCGAAAAGGAAAGGGGATTTCTAATATGAAAACGTTAACAAGAATTTCAAATGCTATCATGGAAAAATATTTACCTGATCCATACATCTTTGTCACTATACTCACAGTATTAGTATTATTATTAGGGGTTACATTAACAGATTCTTCTCCACTCGACATGGTGACATATTGGGGAGGTAGCTTTTGGAGTTTATTAGAATTTACAATGCAAATGGTAATTGTCTTAGCTGCAGGCCACATTTTAGCGAATAGTCCTATCTTTAAAAAAGGATTATCAGCCGGTGCAAGTAAAATAAAATCACCAGGCATGGCTATTATTGTTATTACATTCGTATCACTAATAGCTTGCTGGATTAACTGGGGATTCGGACTTGTAATTGGTGCCCTCTTTGCAAAGGAAATTGCTCGGCATGTAAAGAAGGTAGATTATCGCTTATTAATCGCCAGTGCCTATTCAGGCATGGTTATTTGGCATGGTGGATTAGCTGGCTCAATTCCGTTATCCATTGCGACTGAAGGTCATAAGTTTGCTGACATCATGGGCGTCGTACCAACCAATGTTACAATTTTTTCAACTTATAACTTATTTATAGTCATAGTGATCCTCTTCACTTTACCTTTATTTAATCGTTGGATGATGCCAAAGGAAGAAGATACGGTTGTGGTTAACCCTGCTTTATTAGTGGAAGAAAAAACGGAGTTACCTAAGCCTGAAAACAATTTTGCCAGTCGCTCTGAGCGCAGTTATATTTTAACGATTTTAATTGGTATGATCGGACTTACTTATTTAATCTATCATTTTATTACGAAGGGCTTTGTTCTTGATTTAAATGTTGTAAATACAATTTTTATTGTGTTAGGTATCATATTCCACGGGACTCCGCAGCGTTTCCTTGCAGCCGCACAAGATGCTATTAAAACAACAACGGGCATTGTTTTTCAATTTCCGTTTTATGCAGGGATTATGGGCATGATGACCGCTTCTGGTTTAGCTGCTGTATTTTCAGAATGGTTCGTTAGTATTTCCAATGAACATACCTTCTATTTATTCACTTTTTTCTCAGCCGGACTTGTTAACTTCTTTATTCCGTCAGGCGGTGGACAATGGGCAGTGCAGGCTCCTATTATGCTAGATGCTGCTACAACTCTAGGTGCCGACTATGCTAAAACAGCTATGGCTATCGCTTGGGGAGATGCTTGGACAAATATGATTCAACCATTCTGGGCACTGCCAGCCCTTGCAATCGCCGGTTTAAAGGCTAGGGATATTATGGGCTTCTGTTTATTCATTTTATTCTTTACAGGAATTATTATTAGTATTGGCTTCCTTTTCATCTAAATATCGAGTATTTAAGCTTCACGGAATGCCATACATACGTTTCCGTGAAGTTTTTATGTGCACTTTGAATGAAGATAAATGGCATAGGTTTTAACAAGGCTACCTTAACTTTTTTTGTTATACTAAAGCACCCCGTTAGCCATCCATGAAGCGCAATAAACAGCACTTCATCACAGAAAATGAAAGATGATTAAGTTCTTTCATGGGAGTTGAATAAGAAATTTCTAACTTCTGTTTGTATCATCAATTTCAGAGTTTAAAGTACTCTCCCACCAAACATCCTTATTTCCGTTTAGATAATTTTTTATCAGATTCCTAAATGGATAAGGTTGTAAGTTTATGGTATCCAAGTCATCTGCATTACACCAAAAAAATTTAAGATGAGATTCCCTTGATCCTGGGTTAAGACCTGTTGTTAATTCTTCGTTTGTAACCTCAAACACTTGATTTATCTCGCAATGTAATACGCCCTTTTTCTCCCACTTATGTTCTACTAACCCAAGTAAACTAACCACTGTACATGTTATTCCTAATTCCTCATCAATCTCTCTTATCAGTGCATCTTTTGCACTTTCGCCAAATTCAATGTGGCCACCAGGTAAAAATGTATTTGGATGTCCAGTGGCTTGTGCAAGTAAAACTTTATTATCTTTTATAAAGATTCCCCTTGCTAAATGATGAAATGGATTAGACAAGAAATTCTCCCCCTACAATATGATTATTTAAAATACATTTGGTACTTATTTTTGTATCTCATTTATTAAACCTATAAATTTTGGATAGTCCTTGTTCAACCAAACTAAGTCGTTAGTTCAATAAGAAAAAAGCTTCACTCCTTCTTGAAGTAAAGCACCCGTTAGCACAATAAGGAATAGCTTATTTTTTACCTTTTAAGTCGCCATAATGGTCAACAATACTATTCAACTGGCGTAATGTTGAGGTTAAATAACTTTGTTCACTTTCAAACTCATAATGTAGAATATTCTCTTGGTGTGCCACTTCTTGAAAATATCCTTGAATGTTTATCTGACCAAACTTATCAAAATTAAGTTCGATTTTCAGATTATTCTCTGATTCTGAAAAGGTAACACTACCTTTTAATTCGTTATAACATTTCTTTAACTGAATGAAGAACTGATATACCTGACCAGTGGAAAACCATATTTCAGCATCTTTAACAAAACAATTTCCACTCTTTATGTCGATTTTGCCTTTAACATCATAACCGCCCAAATAACTTGTTTCATTAGGAAAACCATACACTTCGTTTAATTCAATTTGTATAAATCCCTGTTTACCAGCAATTTTAAACTCATTCACTTTTATCACTCATTTCATTAAGAAACATTAATTTAAAAATACCAAAACCGCCAAAACATAACAGTTGCATGTTCAATTAACTTGCGTCGTTAGTTTAAGTAGAAAAAGGCTCTACTCCATACTTGAAGTAAAGCACCCCGTAGTTTAATAAGCCAGTTTATTGATATCTTTTTCGCTTTTTTATCCATAATTGGAATTTGTCAAATAGCTTAATCCCAATGTAACCATCCAAAATGGCGATTAGTAAAGCGATAAATATCATACTTATTCCAGTATTATCAACCGTAACAATCGGTTCAAGTAATCCAAAAATAAGCGAAAAAAGAATAGGAATAGTAAAACCAACCCAAACAGCAATAAAAAGGGTATCCATATTTATACACCTCATTCAAAAGTATCCTTTAAATTTTCCCTAATATTGCATTCAAATTTGTTAGTTTACTAAACAATACTATCAAAAAGCATATAATCAATTCATTGGATAAAAGTGGATTAAACTAAAAACATCCTTTACAAAGTTCTACTTAAACTAAACTGCTTACGTTAGTTTAAGTAGAAAAAGAGGCTGGGACATAACTAGCTTCAATTAGTGAGAAATCCGAATTTGAATGAATTCAAATTCGGATTTCTCTTTTTTTATGTTGTCTCCATATAGT
>NZ_JBSSFD010000069.1:0-11430 GCF_054062295.1 Lysinibacillus sp. TE18511 | reverse complement strand
GATCCCCAAGGAGTCGCCCAGTCTCCACTCCAATCAACTTATATACAAGGCATACGTCTTAACAAATGTCACCCACAACTTTTGGTGATGAGCCAGTTTGTTTTTAAAATTTTCAGCATAGATTTTGCTCATCGTTCGAATTCAATATTTGCTGTTGCTGAAATTTTAAGGTGGGAGTCTTGTACTTGACGCTTTGCTTTCAGTACAGATAAATTACTGCCTGTTAATGTGGGGTAAATGAAGGCTTTTCATATCACTTGAAACTGTATACAATAGATTTATGGAGTCGTTAAGACCTCATACCGAATTGGATGTGCTGTTTTCAAAACTAGCTTTTGGTGCTAACTTAACTAAACCAATGACAAGTTACCTGTTACTGTATGACCAATGACTAATAACCAACTATAAGCAATGGCCATACTCAAACAACTTACAATTATTTGAAAACGCCATCCAAAAAGCTCTCTTACATCTTGTGTGTAGGAGAGCTTTTATGTGTATATAATTACCTCATCTTGCTTTAACGAATAAAGTAGCAACATGAAGATTACCCCTATTACAAAGGCAATTAATTGATCCAATAATATTTCATCATGAAAAAACCATTTTAGCAATAATACTCCACCGAAAATTAACATGATTAAAAATCCAGTATATTTAAACCGTTGTGTAGCATTTTCTATTTCTCCTCATATTCATTTAAAAACTCCTATTATAAGAAACATTCGACAAATTAATCTTTAAAGTTTGTTTATGTTCATTTTAAGATTATCAAAAGATGTTAAAAAACCCGAAAAAATTGATTCTTAATATTTCGAAATTAATGCTATTGTTTTTAATAAGTTTGGGATAGGTGCCGTCACGATGAACACTGCTGCTAAGTCTTCGCCTATTTTTATAACAAAAAAATATATTTATGAAAGTATATAGAGAGTTTATGTTAATACGCAATATTTTTTCTGGCTATTTAGAATAATGAAGGGGTGGGTTATATTATGTTAAAAAAAGGAACTCATTTTGAAATGTCTACAATGTATTGGGTTATATTATTAGGACTATTTTTACTTATTAGTTATAAAAATTTATTCTTTGGTTGGTCAATACAAAACTATTTAACAAATAAAATAGAATTCGGAATTTTTAGCCGATATGTATTTATTTTATTTACAAGTTTTATAGAATCGTTCATTTATATTTTATTTATTCGTTTTTCTGTTTTCATATTCAATAGGGCTTTTTTAAAACAAAAGTGAGTAAATTGATCACTTCTTGCTATTCTGAGGCCAAATCTTTATAAGAATATAACATTCCATAATAAGTAGCAAATTAAAGAAGTAGAGTTATTTTCTTTTAGATATAGCCATCCAAGAAGCAATGATTGCATTAGCGGAAGAAGCAGATGAAGAATACGGTCGTTTGTTAAAAGAAGGAGTACAAAAAGCTCGAAATGATTCATCTTCATCTAAGCCGCTCGGTAATATTGATGGTGATGAAGCCCCTAAAGAAGCTGTAGATAAAGGACACGGCGCAGAGCCTTATTAATATTCATAATAAAACACTCAGCACAATATAAAGTGCTGAGCGTTTCTTTTAATGCACACCAGGCAAAATCTTCAGTACCTTTTCCTGTGCATCTAAAATTGCATCTACTCCTAACGGAATAGCAACATTTGTTTCTTCATGGCCAATTTTAAAGCCTGCTACAACTGGAATACCTAAATCTGCAAAATATTCCTTCATTAAAGTAAACAGTGCCGCTTCATCCGCTCCTGTTTGCGTAAAGGAACCAATAATAACACCCGCTAACTGCTCAAGCTTTCTCGCTTGCTTTAAGTGCTGTAGCATCGAATCAATATGTGGAATCGTCTCCGCTAGCTCCTCGATCAATAAAATTCTACCTTCCGTGCGAACTTCAAATTTTGTACCTATCGTGTTTACTAGGCGTCGTAAATTTCCTCCAATAATCTGGCCACGAGCTACACCAGGTGCAATCGTTGTTAATGGTGAAATATCCTCCGTATACTGTAATTCCATCGGTGAAAATAACTGTAAAAACATTCTCTTTGATACAGCATCTATTCTTCCTACAGACATAAGTAGAGGCCCATGAAACGTAACTAGATTCGCATATTCATTAATGGCGCAATGTAAATATGTAAGATCGGAGAAGCCCCAGATAATTTTTGGATTTTCCACTAGTAGTTCATAGTCAATCTTTTCCGCAATTCGAGCAGAGCCATAGCCACCCTTCACACAAAAAATTGCCTTTATCTCTGGATTTTTTACCATCTCATGAAAGTCAGCTAGACGTTCTTCGTCGCTACCTGCTAGATAATCATGCTTTGCCTGAATCGTATCCCCAATAATATATTGAAGGCCTAATTCGTCAAGAAAGGATGTCGCATCCCCTAGCATTTCGGGCTTCACTAGACTTGATAAAGCCACCAGACCTACTGTATCGCCCTTCTGTAAATGTGGTACGGTACTTTTCATCCTAATCCCTCCTATTGTTTTCACTATTCTAGCATATAGACAATATTGTAGCATTGATTAGTAGTAAAGCTAGTGCCGATAACATACAAACTTCCGGATGAATGATCCGACTTTGGCTCTTCTAGCCATCTCTTTGGCAAGGCTATCCGTGACTTTAGCTATTCTATCCGTCGCTTTGATCGTTCTATCCGTCGCTCTGCCTCTTCTTTCCGTCTCTTTGGCGGGGCTATCCACGACTCTGGCTATTCTATCCACGACTTTGGCTCTTCTATCCGTCGCTTTGGCTCTTCTTTCCATCTCTTTAACGGTTCTATCCACGACTTCGGCTGCTCTATCCACGGCTTTGGCGGGGCTATCCACGACTCTGGCTATTCTATCCACGACTTTGGCTCTTCTATCCGTCGCTCTCGCCTTTCTATCCATCACCTTGTCTCTTCTATCCGCCGCAATAAACTCAAAATAAAAAAGCGCAGACTTTACATAAAATAAAGTCTACGCTTATTTTCTATTTTGTTCCGCCGTAAATAACCGTTACATTTGGATGGTTTAATAATTGACTTGCTGGGAAATCTTCCGTCACAATACCACTTTTTAATTTTTCAATAGCTTCTAGTTTCTTCTCACCAAATGCAATTAACACGATTGCCTTCGCATTCATAATAGAGTGAATGCCCATTGTAATAGCATGTGTTGGTACATCTTTAAAGTCATCAAAATAAATTGCATTTTCAGTGCGTGTAGATTCAGTTAGCTCTACAATATTAGTTAGTGAATCAAAAGGTGTGCCCGGTTCATTAAAGCCAATATGTCCGTTAACGCCAATACCCAGAAGCTGTAAATCAATTCCTCCGGCTTCCTTGATGCGAGCATCGTATGCTACACACTCAGCATCTAACTCTTCAGCCTTACCATTTGGTAAATGTATATTTTCTTCCTTAATATCCACATGATTGAATAAATTCTCATGCATGAATGTCCAATAGCTTGCTGGACTTGATTGATCGAGACCAACATATTCGTCTAAGTTAAACGTAATAACGTCGCTAAAAGATATAGTTCCAGCTTGTTGGCGTTTCACTAATTCCTTATACATCCCTACAGGAGAACCACCAGTTGCTAATCCTAAAATACTTGCCGACTTCACTTGTAATTGCTTAGTGAAAATATCCGCTGCTACTTCGCTCATTTCATCGTAAGAATTTACTTCTATCCATGTCATTTTAGTTGTCATAGTCATATATATACCTACCTTATAATCTTTATTATTAACTAAATTGGTAAATAGTTCACTAAATAGTAGCTAACACATTAATTTTACTAGTTATACATCTAATTTTCTATTATTTTCTTTTTAAATATTATACGTGTATTCCCAAGCCATTTCGTTTATGTTATTTAATAAGGAAGTGAGGCGATTTAATGAATTCACAAATACAGCAATATTTGAAACACCTTCTTTTTCAAGGACCTTTAACTGAGCCGTCTATTAAACTACTTGGTCAATTACAAACAAGACATTTATACACCATCCCGTATGAAAACTTGGATGTTGCCTTGAAACAAGACATTTCCTTCTCAATTCCTGATATTTTTCAAAAAATAATTGTTCACAAACGTGGAGGCAATTGCTTTGAGCTAAATATTTTATTTAGCTGGCTACTTCGTGAACTCGGATTTTCTGTGACCAATCGCTACGCACAGTTTTGGCGCAACATTGAAGCAGATACTCCTACCGAAGATGTCCCTATGCACCAGCTCTTGCTTGTTAATTTTGCTGACCAATCCTATATTTCCGATGTTGGTGTAGGTGCATTAGCTCCTTGTAAGCCAGTTCCACTCATTGCGGGGCATCTCCACCGTGAAGGCAATGAACTTTATAAAATTGTACGAGATGATGCGAACGGCTGGATGCTGTACGAACAAACACAACACAATTGGCGTTTGCTCTATAGTTTTTTTGATGACGCTAACGATGCAAAGTTTGCTCCAAGACTTTCTAAACAACAAAATAAAATTGCTATGATTCGTACCCCTCGTGGACGACATACAATGCTTAACGACGAATTCCGAATATACGAGGGACACTCCCTAACAACCTATACAACACATAACGAAAAGGAATGGCTACATGCACTTCAGCGTTTTTTTCATATTTCATTAGATTAGATGCTTCATGACAAAAAGCAAGCCTCCTCATCAATAGGAGACTTGCTTTTCCTATGGCTAACATTTAATTGGCTGTATGATCAAGCAGCTCATAGATAACAACATCCTTGTAAAGCTCCTTAACTAAACCGATACCATCTACAAAGTAATATGTCCACACTCCATCACTGTAAACGGACGTTTCTTCTAAAACAATAACATTATTATAATTGACACCACCTGCTTGGACAGTGCCATTTGTTACTTTAACAGTATTTCGGACTCCTGAAATTACCCCGCCTTTAATTAATGTAAGCACCGACTGTTTTTGATACTCCTCGACGGCGGGGCTGGAGCCATCTCCTATATGTAAAAATCACCTTTGTAGGCATACACAAAAATAAGCCTTATTTTGTTTAATGCCAATATGTAAAACAATAGATGTTATCTCCTTCTTTACACAGGGCATTAATGAGAATGGACTGTAAAGTAAGCCGAAAAGCTCGATTAACATAAACATCTCAGAAAGGCTGTCTTCCTAAGTGGTAAAAAACCGCTATGCATTCTACCCGATCAGGGCAATATATGTGTTATGTGCGAAAGCGAAGCGTCAGCCAACAAGGCGTGTGGCTCCTTCCTTCATTTTTCATATACACTTCCTCGTAGATACAATTCGCAGGAGTCTCGCGGCTTTTTACCTTTATATTAAAGATAACTAAAACACAAACATTAATTAACTCCTTAAGAGACAGTTAGCGATCTTCTTCATGCTTCTTATAAACGCCTAAGAGTAATATAATAAGCCCTATGACAAAAATCATCGGGAATAAAAGCATCATAATCGATGCTGCCCAACCATTTCTAACCGTCATTGCATACGTTACGCCAATTAAAAAAGATAAAGATGGGGCAAATGCAATCATCGTGATGGTACCCCAAATAATATATTTGCCTTTCTCCGTCTTTTCTTCGCTTAATTGGAATGCCGCTATTAATCCTACTAATGCAATTATTAATGCAATGACAAACGCCATAAAATCACATCCTCTTTTCTTCTACAATATGCTGTATTCGTTAAATGGTTTGGTAACTTTAACACTAAGCTTCTTAAAAATATCCCTGTCATTCATCTAATGCCGTTATTTAATCAAAAAAAATACCACAACCATCATAATTATGGTTGTGGCTCTCTAAAATTTTATGTTGCTCGAACTAAAGGGCATCTTGCAAAATGACACCATCGCTCATTTTAATAATACGATCCGTATATGCAAGCATCTCTTCATCATGTGTCACCATTAAAGTAGTAATGTTTAAGGTTTTAGTCAAATCTCTAATTAATAACATAACCTCTTTTGATTTTTTAGAATCCAAACTTGCCGTTGGTTCATCTGCGAACAGAACTTTCGGTTTATGAATAATTGCCCGGGCAATGGCTACACGTTGCTTTTCTCCACCTGATAATGAAGAAGGATAAGAATCTTTCCGATGGTCCATCCCTACTAATTTTAGTATTCGATCGACTTCATTTTTTTGTTCAGACTTCTTTAACTTGGATTCAGAAACATCTAGCATTAACAGTAATTGTTCCTCAACTGTAAGAAAAGGTACAAGGTGTGCAAACTGAAAGACAAATCCAAATTTACTTGCTCGTACTTTTCGTACTTCTTCAGAGCTCATTGAAGTTAAATTGTTATCTTCAAATATAACTTGCCCATCTGATGCAGGCTGAAGTCCCGCAGCTATTGTTAGAAGCGTACTTTTACCAGAGCCCGATGCACCTACCAATGCTATGATTTCTCCTTCTTTTAGAGAAAGGTTTATGCCTTTTAATATTTCTTCTTTTACTTCGCCATTAGTAAACGTTTTTCTAACCTCATCAATTGTAAATAAAGTCATATTAAGCCTCTCCTTGCTGTATCGCTTGTAATGGTTCAATTTTTCTAATTTGAAGTCCTGAAATTGTAGCCCCAATAAATCCAATAATTAGGAATACTATCGATAATTGCGTCGTTGTCGCGATTGTTAAAGTGAAAGGCATCCCTTCTGGCGCTACCATATTAAATGCTTGGCTAAAGGTTACAGACAAAATAAGTGAAATAACTGTAATGATGGCCATCTGTGTCCATATCAATTGGAATATCTTACTTGTTTTCAAACCAATCGCTTTTAAAATTCCGTATAAGCCAATTTTTTGAACGTTCATCATATAGAAGAAGATAGCAAACAGCATCCCACTAATGACTACTAAAAACCAAACAATCATATTTAAAGACATTTGTTCTGCATTATAGCTTGGAATTGTATTAAGAAACTCTTTATTTGAAAATGATTCTAATCCAGCAAATTCTTTTGAAGAATCCCCGTCTGGTAAGAAAATCATCTGCATTTCATCAACACGGTATATTTCTTTATAATCCTCTTCATTAATATAGGCAACAGGTGCATGACTATATTTCTTTTGATCGACAAATCCCTTTACTACAAACTTGCCACTAAATTGATTATTCGTTAATGTATCTCCTACTTTAATTCCTTTATCTTTCATTGAGCTGTCTAAAACGACTTCCTCATGTTTCACATCTTCAAATAAATCTGACTCAGTAGATGTAACAAAGGCAACACTTTGCTGCTTATTGTCCTTATCATTCAAAAAGCCCATTTGTAATGAAAAAGCTACTGCATCTTTTTCTTTGCTCAATATTTCGTTTTGTGTACTGCTATCTATTTTGGACAGATTATAAGTTTGATCTGCATCTTCATTCATATAAAATTGCCCTTGCGGTAAATCTTTAATTAGGGCGGCATTATCTTGTGACAATCCATTCGCCAAACCAGAAATAATAAATGTTAAAAAACTAACAAGAAAAACAATTGAACCTAATATTAAAAACCTTACTTTATTTTTCTTAATTTCTTTCCATGCAAGATTCATATTGAACTCCTCCATTCCTTTTTACATCCTTATCATAAAATCCTTAAATGAACGGAAGATGAACTAATTATTAAAAATGAGCTCTTTTTAACAAAAGAGCTCGTAAACCTTTTCTTTTTTGGTTTACGAGCTGATCTAATATTCATCATTATTATAGTAGTAGGCTTTTTTCCTTTGTCTGTACATTATGCAACCAACCACTTCATACATTTACAGATTTATTGGTCATCTAAGTGAATAACTGCCTTTTTATAATATTTCGGGTTTTCCTCTACCCTCGATTCGTACAAAATCACTTCTTTCACTGGAAATTGAGGAAGCTGAAACTCTTCTTTTAGCAATTCTTCGAATAGAAATTTACCGAATGCCTCATCCCATTTTCTCGCAACAGTTATATGTGGTGTAAAAGGCTTCATATCTAATTCAAATCCAGCTTTAATACAAGCACGGTATACTATGTCTCTCACAAAATTTAATTGCTCAGATTCGAGCAGATCCACCCATAAAATTCTTGGATATTCTCTTCTTCCAAAAGTATTGAATCCTTGAATTTTTAATTCGAACGGAGAAACATTCATCAGATTTTTCCTCGTTTCATCCACTACAGCCTGTAATTGCCCTTCATCCGCATGACCTAAAAAAGCCAAGGTGAGGTGATAATCTTCCTGGTGAACCCATCGTTTAAAATGAAAATCCGTTTTCATTTTTTCACATCTCGCATGAAGAGCTGCTTTAATATCTGAAGGAAGTGGAACTGCAATAAAAAAATGTCTGTTCATGTTCTTACCCTCTCTATGCATTGTAAATGTAACTTACATCCCCTACCTTAAAGAAATGCAGGAATTCATGTATTATCATCAACCTAAATTTTAAAAGTATACTAAAACTGACTCATCACCATAACGTGTGATTGATTTCCGTTCCGACTGGGCGCTTTGTTGCTGCCGCTTCGCTTTCGCACAGCTAAAACATTGTCGCTGTCGCTTTCGCTTTCGCGCAGATAAAACATTGTTGCTGTCGCTTCGCTTTCGCACAGCTAAAACATTGTCGCTGTCGCTTTCGCTTTCGCACAGAGCAAAGCTTCCTGGGACGTACGATGTTCCCCAAGGAGTCGACCAGCCTCCATTCCAATCTTTAAAATTAAGCCATACTCAGTAAATCGAATTTTTTTATTCTATATTCAAATCGAAAACAAAAGTTGATTTTCCTTCATTCCATTTTGCAATAACTTCGTAAATATAATATCCTTTTTCCGTTGGAAGGGTTATTTCGTTATTTTGAATTTCAAAATTATCAATTGTACCATTTTCATTCTCCTGATATACAATTATTGAAGATGGGTTTTGATCAATTTCAATTTTTATTTTATCTCCTTTTTCAACAGTTAATGTTTCAAATTCTTCTGCTAAGCCAAATGTATCGGATGGACTAATTTTTCGAGCTTCAAAGTCATCACCTTTCCATTCGAAGTCGCCAATCATCATCGGGTAACCTTCATCATCTACAATAACTTGCCCCACTGGGTTTCCAAAAGAATCGGACTGTGATGAAGGTATTCCGTCACAACCAGCTATAATCATCACAATGAACATTAAATAAAACAAATTTTTCATAGCTACTCCTCCTCAACATCAAATTAATCACTATATAATAAAATACCTTTATTTACATATTTTATCATTGTCGTTGCTCGCTCCAGGGTCTCGGGCCTACACGATGTAGGTCACGAAGGCGTTATCACAGGACGTGATGCTCTTAGCCTTCGTTCCTCTACCGCTGATCCCCAAGGAGTCGCCCAGTCTCCACTCCAATCAACTTATATACAAGGCATACGTCTTAACAAATGTCACCCACAACTTTTGGTGATGAGCCATTGTTTGTATCAAAAAAATTAAATTTACCATTATTAGTGTTATGTTTTAATCGATCAACTAAGGGAGGTTTGTTATGGGAAAAATTTTATGAGGTCTTTTCTTAGTAGGTGGCCGTTTTATATTTTATGATGATGCCTCTGACTCAGAGATAAGGATAATTCTGGTGAGCAATTGCAGCTGTAGAACAAGAAGAGGTAGAAACTATTTACTTTAATGAAGATCAAGATTGTATATTCTTGAATTAGTTTTTTTCATGATTAGGTGAGGGGTTTTTAAAATCAAATTCGAAGGAAATTTTGCTACAGCACCTCAAATGATTAGAATCGCTTGTATTCTACTCTTTTTAATCAGTGCTGGCGTGTCTGTTTCACTTGCAAATGCAGAGAAACTAAAACTAGAGAAAAAAGCATAAAAACTGTAGATAAAAATATTTATTCATATATAACCTATATTTTTTACTATTTTAAATGATAACATAAAAGAGAGGTGGTTTAAGTGGAACAACAAGATTATTATCAAAATCTAATAAAAAGACTTTGTAAAGCTCACAATATATCTCCTCGAAAACCTAGATTTATTGAAGTTGAAGAAGTGGTTACTATTAATGTTAAAAATCATTTGAAAGAAGGAGTAGATTTAGACTGTTTTAAAATTCTAAATCTTATTTATCAAACGGTTGGACCTTTAGGTATAAAATTTAATCAGCAATTGCTTTTATACCCAGGTGGAAATAGATTGGATAGAGTAACAGTAACCTTTTCCAAAAAGGAATATATAGCTTTAAACAAAAGATTAGAAAACGGAGAAGTTTGAAGGGTAGCTTAATGCTGTCCTTTTATTTTTCCATTTAACCATGTACATTTTTGCTCACCTATGTATATTACTACTTTACTTGGATTAGCGAGCATGATACCCTTTACGGTGTCTTGCTGCTCGTAAAAAACTCTCTCAAAAAATACATTTTGAGAGAATCTTAAATGCTATCTATAAATTTACTACAAATAAAAAAGAATCCTATCAAGGATTCTTTACTAAATATGATACCGGTGGTCGGGGTCGAACCGACACTCCAAAGGAACACGATTTTGAGTCGTGCGCGTCTGCCAATTCCGCCACACCGGCATAATGGAGATAAAAAAAATCGGAAAATCCGATTAAGAAATAAATTATGGAGGCGGCAACCGGATTTGAACCGGTGGTAAAGGTGTTGCAGACCTGTGCCTTACCACTTGGCTATGCCGC
This sequence comes from Lysinibacillus sp. TE18511, assembly GCF_054062295.1. NCBI lineage: Bacteria > Bacillati > Bacillota > Bacilli > Caryophanales > Bacillaceae > Lysinibacillus > Lysinibacillus sp. TE18511. Next base: position 741 of record NZ_JBSSFD010000069.1, on the reverse strand, counting down.
CATCATATTTGGAGCGGAAGACGAGGTTCGAACTCGCGACCCCCACCTTGGCAAGGTGGTGTTCTACCACTGAACTACTTCCGCAATAAATGGCTGGGGTACCTGGATTCGAACCAGGGCGTGACGGAATCAAAATCCGTTGCCTTACCGCTTGGCTATACCCCAAAAGTTAAATATATAAATGGGGCGACTGATGGGAATCGAACCCACGAATGCCTGAACCACAATCAGGTGCGTTAACCACTTCGCCACAACCGCCATATTACTATATATTTTATTGTTTTAAATTAAATGGGGCGACTGATGGGAATCGAACCCACGAATGCCTGAACCACAATCAGGTGCGTTAACCACTTCGCCACAACCGCCATGAAATTAATTAATTGGCAGGGGCAGTAGGAATCGAACCCACATCAAAGGTTTTGGAGACCTCTATTCTACCGTTAAACTATGCCCCTATGAATAAAAAAACTGGTGGAGGGGGACGGATTCGAACCGCCGAACCCTAAGGAGCGGATTTACAGTCCGCCGCGTTTAGCCACTTCGCTACCCCTCCGGGAATACATGGTGCCGGCGATAGGAGTCGAACCCACGACCTACTGATTACAAGTCAGTTGCTCTACCAACTGAGCTACACCGGCAAAAAAAATATGGTGGGTCAGGACGGAATCGAACCGCCGACACTTAGAGCTTCAATCTAATGCTCTACCAACTGAGCTACTGACCCATATTTTTTAAAAA
>NZ_JBSSFD010000068.1:0-12116 GCF_054062295.1 Lysinibacillus sp. TE18511 | reverse complement strand
AAACATTTGCCGCTGACGCTTCGCTTTCGCGCAGAGCAGAGCTTCCTGGGGGCGTCCGATGAGCCGCTTGGGGCAACAGGATGTTGGTCACGAAGTCGTTATCACAGGACGTGATGTTCTTAGCCTTCGTTCCTCTATCGCTAATCCCCAAGGAGTCGCCCGGTCTCCACTCCAATCAACTAATCTACAGGGCATATATTTTAAAAAATGTCATCCACAACTTTTGGTGATGAGCCAAAGAATTAACATTTAATCTGTTCTTGATTAAAAAAGTAGATTGGTATCAAAGTAATTGGAATGGAGGGAGGCGAGCCCCCTGTTGCGTTGCTTTCGTCACAGAGTAAGGCTCTCTGTTGCCCCCATAAGAGCGAAGTATGAACGACGAGAAGGCTAGGTCACACCCACTGAAAGCGTCTTCTGGCAGCGGGATGTGAAATTAAGTATATATTTTGGTGAAAAGTAAAAAAAAAATGAAAAAAATATTGCATGGGGCATTTTCTTATGATATATTAATAGATGTCTTAGAGAGGTCCCGTGGTGTAGCGGTTAACATGCCTGCCTGTCACGCAGGAGATCGCCGGTTCGATCCCGGTCGGGACCGCCATTATAATTGATAATATAGTTCTTATGATGCTTTTAAAATCATAAGAACTTTTTTATTGTTAAGATAAGGAAATTTGTGGATATTAATAATTTCTAAAAAATGTATGGTAAAATTGGTTTTATCATATTTGTTGAAGTATCAAATACAGTGAAAGTTGGAGGGGCGGTCGCCGGAACGTTTACGGAAGCTACACATTGAGCCTCACCCCAACATTTGATGTAGAGCCACTAAATTAATCAATCCAACAAGTGGAACAATAAACATAGAAGTTAGGGGACTATCTTTTTATCAATTTCTCCCAAGAGAAGGAGATTGTCTTTGGAGGTGTTAACATGAGAAAGTATAATTACATAAAATGTCTTCATATAAGTTTGTTCGTAGGTGCTTTGGTAATCCTCGTAGGTTGTGGAGATCCTATTTTAGAAATAGAGGAGTCCAATGCGTACCACTGGCAAACAAATATGAATGAAGCGGAATTTGAAAAATTAAAAGAAGGTATGTCATATATGGAAGTCGTGGAAATTGCAGGGGGAGCAGAAGAGATGGTGAAAAAAGATCAATACTGCTGGAATGATGAAATACTTATGACAAAAGCCTATATAGTACGATTTAAAGATGATAAATTGGTTGATAAAGAGGTTGTTGATATAGAGGGTTATTCAACAACAAAGTAAGCACGTCTTCTACAAAGGGGGACGTGTTTTATTTTTTAAAATCATTGGATGTTTTGAACATTTACGTTTGTTTCGGTAAACTAGAGGTAATGGAGCTAGGAGAGGAAAAAGAGATGATGTATGAAAAAATAATGAATTCGCTGGATGATACTGAGCATTTTGCGTTGAAGCTAGCAAACTTACTAGAAGCCCAGGATACAATCACATTAGAGGGTGATTTGGGCGCTGGTAAGACGACATTTACGAAAGCATTAGCGAAGGGGCTTGGCGTGAAGCGAACGGTCAATAGTCCAACATTTACGATTGTAAAGCAATATGAAGGACGTGTACCATTTAATCATTTAGATGTTTATCGTTTAGCGGAAAGCGATGAAGATCTTGGCTGGGACGAGTTATTTTATAGTGATGCGGTGTCAGTTGTCGAGTGGGCTCATTTAATAGAACAGGACTTACCGCAGGAGCGTCTTGGAATAGAAATTTACCGAATTGGAGAAAATCAACGACGGTTTGTATTAATACCTCTTGGAAAGCGATATGAGGCATTATGTGAGGAGCTAATGAAATGATTTGGTTAGGGATTGAAACAGCGAATGCACCACTTTCTATTGCTGTCGTAAGGGATGGTAAAGTGATTGCAGAAATTGTACAAAATATAAAATTAACGCATTCGGCGGGTGCGATGCCAGCCATTGAAGAAGTGCTAGTAAAGGCTGGCATAAAGCCAAATGAGTTAGATGCGATTGCTGTATCAGAAGGGCCTGGTTCATATACAGGTGTTCGAATAGGTGTGACACTTGCTAAAACATTAGCGTGGACATTGAAAAAGCCTTTAGTAGGAATATCGAGCTTAAAGACATTGGCTGCAAATGCAGCACTATATGATGGATTTATTTGCCCTATCTTTGATGCACGAAGAGGCAATGTCTATTCGGGCGTTTATAAAGGCTATGAGCTTGAAGTGATTATAGATGACGATCACGATCATATAGATGGATTGTTAGAACGTTTACAGGCTTTAGAGACTCCGGTTTTATTTGTCGGAGCAGACGTAGATGTTTTTTGGCATAGAATTGTAGAGGTACTAGGTGATTTTGCTCTGCGTACACCATTTAGCAACGACCTACCACGAGCAAGTGAAACTATTCGATTAGCGACTAAAGTGGAACTACCAAGTGTAGATGCAGTTCATCATTTTGTCCCGCAATACAAACGTATTGCAGAGGCGGAGGCGAATTGGCTGAAGGAACAAAAGGAGAAGGCACATGAGTAGTAATATAATGTATCGTAAAATGGTATCTGATGATGTCCCAGCAGTATATGAAATAGAGCTTGCAACATTTTCTGCACCATGGACGTTAGATTCTTTTTACTATGAGGTGCATGAAAATCAGTATGCACATTATGTGTTGGCGGTGGATGCGAACGGTAGTATTATCGGCTTTTGTGGCATGTGGATGGTTATAGACGCAGCGCAAATTACGAATGTAGCTGTTATAGAGGCAGCTCGCGGCCGAGGTATTGGTGAAGAATTGATGCGAGAGGCTATGCGTATTGCTCGACAGCATGAAATGGAAGTCATGAGTTTAGAGGTGCGCGTAACGAATACAGTTGCTCAAAATCTTTATCGAAAGCTTGATTTCCAAGATGGTGGCATACGTAAAGGCTATTATACAGATAACAGGGAGGATGCCCTTGTCATGTGGGTGAATTTATGATGGAAAATCGAATTATTTTAGCAATAGAATCGAGCTGTGATGAAACAGCAGCAGCGATTATTCGAAATGGCTCTGAAATTGTTTCAAATGTGGTTGCTTCTCAAATAGAAAGTCATAAACGATTTGGTGGGGTTGTACCTGAAATTGCGTCTCGCCATCATGTTGAGCAAATTACAATGGTCATAGAAGAAGCGTTAGCGCAGGCAGACATGAAGCCGGCTGATTTAGATGCGGTAGCAGTTACTGAGGGTCCTGGTCTTGTAGGTGCATTGTTAATTGGGATTAATGCTGCGAAGGCTTTTGCATTTGCCAACAATTTACCGATTATCGGTGTGCATCATATAGCAGGACATATATATGCTAATGCACTCGTGCAGCCAATGGAATTCCCATTATTAGCACTTGTCGTATCAGGTGGCCATACAGAGCTAGTTTATATGAAGGAACATGGCTCTTTTGAAGTCATCGGAGAGACGAGAGATGATGCAGCTGGTGAGGCTTATGATAAGGTTGCGCGTGTCTTAGGCTTACCGTATCCAGGTGGTCCGCGTATTGACAAGCTAGCACATGAGGGGGATGAGGCCGTAACCTTCCCAAGGGTGTGGTTAGAGGAAGATTCTTATGATTTTAGCTTTAGCGGTCTGAAATCAGCCGTTATTAATTATAAACATAATATGGATCAGCGTGGAGAAGAGATTTCTCCGACTGCCGTTGCCAAAGGGTTTCAAGATAGTGTAGTGGAAGTGCTAACAGCGAAAACATTACGAGCAGCACGTCAATATAAAGTGAAACAGGTTATTGCAGCTGGAGGTGTAGCGGCTAATAAGGGCTTGCGTGCATCGCTTGATTCTGTATTTGCGGAAGAAGGGATCCCGGTTTATGTGCCGCCATTAAAACTGTGTACAGATAATGCCGCTATGATCGGGGCAGCAGCAACACCAATGTTTGAAGCAGGTATTCGCGGTAATTTATCAATGAATGGTCGCCCTGGAATGGAGTTAAAATCCTGGGTTTAACTTCTTTCAATTATGCTGAGGCACAATTGATTATAGAAAAAGAGGTGTTTTAGATTTGATTCTAAAATACCTCTTTTTGCTTTTGTGAAAAAAATTGTCGATAAGAAAATTATGAATTCAATAAAAAGAGCTCTGTTGACAAATTTTTCAGAAAATTATCCACAGGTAAGATGGAAAATAAAACAGCGAACATCCGTACTTATGCACAAATTGTTGATAACTTGTGTATAACTTGTGATTATTCAATATATAGTAGCGTGTTTTACACAAATAGATGTGGGTAAAATAATTTTTGATTGTGGACAATGTGGAAAAGTCTGTTGATATGTTGGTATTACTATATTTGTTGTGTGTATAAAGTTGTGGGCATTTTTTGTCGAAAAATAGCACTTGACCAATATATATGAAAAATCGAGGCGAGTAAAGGAAAAAGCCATGCGACAAGGCACATGGCTTATAGGGTTTGTCCCGCAATAAGTTGCAGTTAACCTCCCACTGAGTAAAGTTTCATTTTATAAAATGATATTTTCAAGTTCTTCATTTAGCTCAAGCCATTCCATTTCAAATAGCTCATGCTGTTCCTTAACAGTTGATAATTCTCCCTGAAGCTGAGTAATTTTTTCGTGGTCTGTGAAAATTTCTGGATCACAAAGCGCTTCTTCTAAACGAGCTATATCAATAGTTACTTCCTGCATTTTTCCTTCTAGTTCTTCAATGGAGCGTCTAATTTGGCGCTCACGTTTTTTAGCCTCTTTATCAATTTTAGAGGTAGAGGACTTCTCAAGTATCTCTGTTTTAGCTTGAGGTTGGGCGGCAGCTTTCATTTGTTCAATTTCTAAAAGCTCCTGTTTTTTCTCAAGATAATAATCATAGTCACCCAAGTATTCAAAGGAACCATCACCAGACAACTCAATCACTTTAGTAGCAATTCGATTGATGAAATATCGGTCATGCGATACAAATAATAGTGTTCCAGGATAATCAATAAGCGCGTTTTCCAGTATCTCTTTACTATCTAAGTCTAAGTGGTTGGTAGGCTCATCAAGAATTAAGAAATTTGACTTTTGCATCATTAATTTAGCTAGTGCAATTCTTGCCTTTTCGCCACCAGATAAAGAGGATACGATTTTATCTACATCATCTCCACTGAATAAAAAACGACCTAGCACCGTTCGAATATCTTTTTCATTCATTAAAGGCCATTCATCCCACAGCTCTTTTAGAACACTTTTATTGCTCGATAGTTTTGCCTGCTCTTGATCATAATAACCAATTTGAACATTTGTACCATAGCGAATTTCTCCAGAAAGTGATGGTAAATCTTTTACGATGGTCTTTAATAAAGTTGATTTACCAACACCGTTTGGTCCAACAAGTGCAATGCGATCTTCACGGAATGCACGTAATGTGATACCTTTTGATATTTTCTTGTCACCATAACCAACTGCTAAGCTATCAATAGATAATACATCGTTCCCACTTTGACGTTCAATGGTAAAACCAAAGCTTGCGGACTTTTCGTCGCCATCAGGAGATTCCATCCATTCTGTTCGTTCAAGCATTTTGCGACGACTTTGTGCCATTTTTGTAGTAGAAGCACGCGCAATGTTTTTTTGGATAAAATCCTCAAGCTTTGCTTTCTCATCTTGCTGACGCTCATATAACTTTAAATCACGCTCATAATTTTTCGCTTTTTCGTCTAAATAGGCACTATAATTGCCTGTATATTTTGTGACGCGGTGACGAGAAACTTCGTAGACAATGGAAACAACCTGGTCTAAGAAGTAGCGGTCATGGGAAACAATTAAAATAGCCCCTTCATAGCTTTTTAAATAGGATTCCAACCAGGAGAGGGTTTCAATATCTAAATGGTTAGTAGGCTCATCGAGTATTAATAAATCAGGTTTACTTAAGAGGAGCTTAGCTAGAGCTAAACGAGTTCGTTGGCCTCCTGATAATGAGCTTATTGGTTTTTCATAATCTTCAGGATAGAATTGCATGCCATGAAGCACAGAGCGTGTATCAGATTCATATTGATAGCCACCTGCATCCTTAAAATTATGTTGTAATTGATCGTATTCGGACATTATTTTTCCATACAAAGAAGGGTTTTCATAGACAGTTGGATCGGCCATTTGTTGTTCGAGTGACCGAAGTGTTTTTTCTTGTGCGATAATTGGTTCGAAAATTGACATCATTTCGTCCCAAATCGATAACGTTGAGTTTAACCCAGCATGCTGCTCCAAATATCCAATCTGAACACCTTTAGGGATAATAATATCGCCTGAGTCATATGACATTTGACCAGCAATTATTTTAAGTAAAGTGGACTTGCCAGCACCGTTACGTCCTACTAATGCAACGCGGTCACGATGTTGAACCTCTAATTTTACGCCACTTAAAATTTCATCTGCAAGGAAGGATTTATATAGTTGATTGACCTGTAAAACAATCATTCTTGACACCTCAATTCTTCCTTAGTGTAATGGATGAGCGATTCGCTTGCAATGTCGATGCTTTACTTATTCCGAGCTGTCATGTAAGATTGAAACGATTTCCCTTTAGTTAGTGGCGTAAAAAGCGCCATTAACTAAAGGGAAATACTCTAGTGGATATTAATATTTATATATACTCAGGCATGTTGATTAGGGAAAAATAGGTTTATTATTGAGCGATAAAAGGAATTTTTTGTTGCTATTTTGCTAAAATATTCTCATTTTCAACTGATTGTAGCGTAGAGCTACTCGACTCCCGCAGGAAAGCGAGTAGCCCGTAGCGGAAATCAGTGTCTTCGAATTAATTTGAAGGATAAAAATGGTTAATCAACACACCTAGTATATAGTTAATGATGCATGTATTAAAATTACTAGCTAAGCATTCAAACTGAGACATTTTAAGGAGGAGAAAGTTTGAAACAAGAATTAAAAATTCCACAAGCCACTACCAAAAGACTTCCTCTTTACTATCGATTTATCCAAAACTTTGCACAAGAAGGCATGGAACGAATTTCGTCGAAGGAACTGAGTGAAGCGATGAAAATTGATTCTGCAACTATTCGCCGTGACTTTTCTTATTTTGGTGCTCTTGGCAAAAAGGGTTACGGCTATGATGTGCAGCATCTATTAAAATTTTTCAGTCAAACACTCGATCAGCACGAAACGACAAAAGTAGCGTTAATTGGTGTAGGGAATTTAGGTAGTGCTTTATTAAAATATAATTTCCAAAAAAATCACAATACTCATATTGTGGTGGCTTTTGATTCAAAGGCACCAAAGGACGGGAAGATGATCAGCAATATTCCTGTTTTTCATCCGGATTTGTTGGAAGAAAAGTATGCAGAATATGGAGCGGAGCTTGCGATTTTAACAGTTTCACCACGCTCTGCACAGAAAATGGCTGATAGATTAGCGGCAATGAATGCAAAGGGCATTTTAAACTTTACGCCAGAGCGGCTAACGGTGCCAGATAGAATGCAGCTTTTAACAATTGATTTATCGGTAGAATTGCAAGCGCTTATTTATTTAATTCGCAATCAGGAAGAGTGAAAAATGTACATATTTAACTTCTTTCAGCGGGTGTATAAAGAATCGCTTAAATAGAGGAACTCAGTCTAAGAACGCCACGTCCTGTGGCAATTTATCTGTGCGAAAGCGAAGCGACAGCAACAACAACACATGACTGAGTGACCAACATCACGTTGGCCCAAAGCCTCCAGCGAATAGTATAGTTCACAGTTTCTGTCAAATGTAAGTATGAAATAAAATGAGAGAGTGACGAAAAACTTTCACATATAATTAGTTAGCAAAATGACAAAATATGCGTTAAAATGATGGATATAAAGAGGAGGTGGCTGTAATGGGTAGTATTGGTCCTATGAGCCTCATTATTATCGGAATTGTCGCGTTATTAATTTTTGGTCCTAAGAAGTTACCAGAGCTGGGTAAAGCATTCGGTTCAACATTACGTGAATTCAAAAATGCTACTAAAGGTTTAGCCGATGAAGATGATGATGACAAGAAAAAGAAAGAACTAGATAAGTAAGTTAGGATGTTTGAGGAATGAATCCAAAAGATCTAACTGTCATTGAGCATATAGAAGAATTAAGAAAACGGCTTTTCATTGTTGCCGTTTTCTTTGTTCTCGCTATGGTTGGCGGCTTTTTTGTGGCAAAGCCGCTTGTTAAATACCTTCAAACTACTGGAGCGAATTATAATATAGAGCTTCATGCATTTGATGTAGTAACACCACTTGCGATTTATTTCCAAGTTGTTTTTTTAATTGCATTTATCCTTTCATCACCAGTGTTAATGTATCAACTGTGGGCGTTTATTAGCCCAGGATTAAGGGAAGTAGAACGAAAAGCAACCTTAAGCTATATACCGTATTCATTTTTATTGTTTATCGCAGGGCTATCCTTTTCATACTATTTATTATTCCCTTATGTCATAAAATTCATGATGAATTTGTCGGTCGAGTTGGAGATTCAGCAAACAATTGGAATACATGAATATTTTACATTTTTATTTAAGCTTACAATACCTTTTGGTTTCCTTTTCCAATTGCCGGTTGTTATTTTATTCTTTTCACGTATAGGAATATTAAATCCTGATTTACTAATTCGTATTCGTAAATATTCGTACTTTGGTTTATTTGTGTGTGCCGCTATTATCGCACCACCTGAATTGGCTTCACATTTAATGGTTTCAGTGCCATTGTTTGCGCTCTATGAAATTAGCATTATGGTTTCTCGTATTGGGTACAAAAAATACTTAAGATCAGAGGAAATACGTTTGAAGGAAGAGCAGGAAGCTGAGCAAAAACGCCAGGTTGAAGAGGCACTCGAACAGCAGCGACGACAAGTAGAAGAATTGAATCAAAAATAAATAGTGGAAGCTCGATGCGAAATAAAAGCATCGAGCTTTTTTGTTATAAAAGAATAGGTAAGAATCTAAAAAATCAGTGGGAAGAAAATTCCCACTGATTTTTATTGCACTTTTTCTAGTTCTTCAAGTAACTTTTGCAATGGTTCTGCAAACACTTGTACAAATGTCACAAACCCATTTAGCATGACATGGGCGATAATGGACGCCCAAATGCGTTTTGTTTTGTGATATAAGAAGGCAAAAATTAATCCACAAATTGTATAAAGCAAAATATGTGTGAAGTCGAAGTGAATAAGCCCGAAGAAAATGGCACTTACGATTGCGGCTACCCAAAAATTAGTTGTTTGGACAAGCGATCCAAAAATAACACGACGGAAGACGAACTCTTCTAAAACAGGTCCAAAGACGACAATTGCTAGTATTGTAATAGGAGCACCTTTCGCAAGAGCTACAATATCAGCTGTGTTTTGTGACCCACCTTGGATACCGAATACAGTCATTTCGATAGCAGCGCCAATCATTTGACCAAAGAAAACTAAGAAGAAACCAATAATTCCCCATACAATTGTAAGTGGTATCGTTTCTTTCTTTCCTTTATAAATATCCCAAAATACTTTATCGCGGGAAGTTAGGATTAAAATTAAAATTAACGCAATGGCAAAGCTAAGTGCGATATACCAGCCTTGCGTAAGCGGAGCGGCTTGCTCAGAAGGTAAACCGGTTGTACTCATAACAAGCTTGTGAAATGGTTTTAACAGCCATCTGCCTGATATTTGCATGAGAATATAAATCAGTAAAACATATAGGGCTGTTTTTTTATGTTTATTTATTTTTTGAGAAGTAGTCACAGTCAAAATCCTTTCCATTCATTATGCTACCTTTCTATTGTAGAGGAATATGGAAAGAAAACAAAATTTTTCGTAGTTCTGACTTGCAAAAGAAAGTGTGATTGATTATCATAATAATTGTATTAGCACTCAACTAGATAGAGTGCTAATAAATCAACATATATTATTTATTAGGAGGTTGTTTCACTTGTTAAGACCACTAGGAGATCGTATTGTAATCGAACTAATCGAGGTAGAAGAAAAATCTGCATTCGGTATTGTACTGCCAGACTCTGCAAAAGAAAAACCGCAAGAAGGTAAAGTTGTAGCAGTTGGGACAGGTCGTATATTAGAGAACGGGCAACGTGTTGAGCTTGACGTTAAAGTTGACGACCGCATTATTTTCTCTAAATATTCAGGTACAGAAGTTAAGTATGAAGGTAATGAATACCTAATTTTACGCGAAAGCGATATTCTTGCAATTATTGAATAACTTAAATTAACTTGAAAAAAGTTAATGCCTTTAGTGTTTGTCATGACAATTACACTGGGGCGAGATTAATATAAATATATATTTATAAAGCTTAACGAATATTCCATTTCAGGAGGGTAAATTCAAATGGCAAAAGATATTAAATTTTCAGAAGACGCTCGTTCATTAATGTTACAAGGTGTAGATAAATTAGCAAACGCAGTAAAGATTACTCTAGGGCCTAAAGGTCGTAATGTAGTGTTAGAAAAAAAATTCGGTTCACCACTTATTACAAATGATGGTGTAACAATTGCAAAAGAAATCGAATTAGAAAACCCATATGAAAACATGGGGGCAAAATTAGTAGCAGAAGTTGCTTCTAAAACAAACGAAATTGCTGGTGATGGTACAACAACAGCAACAGTATTAGCGCAAGCAATTATTCGTGAAGGCTTGAAAAACGTAACAGCTGGTGCAAACCCTGTAGGCATTCGTAAAGGGATTGACAAAGCAGTTGCAGCAGCTCTTACAGAGTTACACGCTATTTCTCGTCCAGTAAGTAACAAAGAGGAAATCGCACAAGTTGCGGCAATCTCTGCTGCTGATGATGAAGTAGGTCAATTAATTGCAGAAGCAATGGAACGTGTTGGTAACGATGGTGTTATTACTATTGAAGAATCTAAAGGCTTCACAACTGAGCTAGATGTAGTTGAAGGTATGCAATTCGACCGTGGTTATGCATCACACTACATGGTAACAGACACAGACAAAATGGAAGCGGTACTAGACAACCCTTACATTTTAATTACTGATAAAAAAATTACAAACATCCAAGAAGTATTACCATTATTAGAGCAAGTGGTACAACAAGGTCGTCCACTGTTACTTATCGCTGAAGATGTTGAAGGTGAAGCTCTTGCAACACTTGTAGTGAACAAACTGCGTGGTACATTCAATGCTGTAGCGGTGAAAGCTCCAGGATTTGGTGACCGTCGTAAAGCAATGCTAGAAGATATCGCAATTTTAACAGGTGGTCAAGTAATTACAGAAGAATTAGGCTTAGACCTTAAATCCGCTGATATTACATCACTTGGTCGCGCTGCAAAGGTTGTTGTTACAAAAGACAATACAACAATCGTAGAAGGCGTTGGCGGTGCAGAGACAATCGAAGGTCGTATTGGTCAAATCCGTGCGCAGCTTGCTGAAACAACTTCAGAGTTCGATAAAGAAAAATTACAAGAACGTCTTGCAAAATTAGCAGGCGGTGTAGCAGTAATTAAAGTTGGTGCTGCAACAGAAACAGAACTAAAAGAACGTAAACTTCGCATTGAAGACGCTCTTAACTCAACTCGTGCAGCAGTTGAAGAAGGGATCGTATCAGGTGGTGGTACGGCACTTCTAAACGTATATGCAGCAGTTGAAAAAGTTGCAGATTCAGAAGAAGGCGACGTAGCAACTGGTGTGAAAATTGTTCTACGTGCTTTAGAAGAGCCAGTTCGTCAAATCGCTAACAACGCAGGTCTTGAAGGTTCAATTATCGTGGATCGCCTAAAACGCGAAGAAATCGGTGTAGGCTTCAACGCTGCAACAGGCGAATGGGTAAACATGATGGAAGCGGGCGTAGTAGACCCAGCAAAAGTAACTCGCTCAGCTCTACAAAACGCAGCATCTGTGGCAGCTTTATTCTTAACAACAGAAGCAGTTGTAGCAGATATCCCAGAACCAGCATCAGCAATGCCAGATATGTCTGGTATGGGCGGCATGCCGGGAATGATGTAATCTACGGCTCTAGCCAATTTAAAACCACTTCTCAAAATTTTGAGAAGTGGTTTTTTTATGTGCGCCCGGCATGCGCATGAACTATAGGGTGTAAGTCCCGACCCCCGGAGACAGAAGTAGGGGATAGCCAAGAGCAAGGGTGTCCG
>NZ_JBSSFD010000067.1:0-13177 GCF_054062295.1 Lysinibacillus sp. TE18511 | reverse complement strand
CGCCTCGGACACCCTTGCTCTTGGCTAACCTCTACTTCTGTCTTCGGGGTTCGGGACTTACACCCTATAGTTCATGCGCATGCCAGGCGCACACACACTTATAGACTGAATAATAAAACTATTCAATCTATAAATCAACCATTATACATATCAACCTACGAAACAACCACTCGAAAGCAATGGACATAAAAAGATGACGCCGGCAGCATACCCGAAGTCATCTAATTGCCTCATAGTACGGCACTCCCTCTTTACTAAACTGGCTATCTAATAGGAAGCATATCATATTTCTATTTCGTTCTTTTTCAATCTTTTTCGTATTGCATATACGATTACCAACAAAAGAGGTAACAAAAATCCGATTGACAACGTTAAAGAATTACCCGTTGTATCGTCAAATTGTTTTTGGTAGATGATATTAGGATAAACCACGAGAGAAAGGACAACGGCTATCATGCCCAACGGTAAAGTTAAAGGGCGGTAATCTTTCAAATTCAGAATTTGTGCCATCCCTAAAACGGAAGCGTAAAAATAAAGGGTCGTCTTAAAATAGAGAGTGATCACCCAAAGAGATGCCATTAACCCCTCAATACGCTGTATAAAATTCCCGATATTTATCTTTTTGGTCAACTCATAGCTTGGATAGATCTCTCCGGCAGTTTTATCAATACCTAATACGGTAACACTCAAAAATGTAATAATGATGATGACGATGCCGCCTATTAAGTTTCCAACTAAAAATGTCTTTTTCCCTTGTTTCATTTTATTAACAAAAGAAGGAAAAATCATTAAGAGAACCACGGCATTTACTGAAGATACAATGACATAAAAAATGGATGATTGAATGATTTTTTTTGTTCCCATCTCATATACAGGCTGTATGTTTTCAATCTTCATTTCAGGTGAAAGACACACCACTAAAATGAAAAAAAAGACAAAGAACACGACAATTAATATTTCTGCCGTACGAGCGAAGGTTTCTAATCCAAGACGGACGCCCATTACTACGATCCCCGCCATAAGAATATTAAGGACTACCATTGGAGTATTTGGCATCATATGGATGTTTAGGAATAGCCCAAAATAATACAAAAGTTCTGAAGCATAAAGAAGAACTATTAATACAAAAAAAGCAGCTAAGGCTTTACCTATCCATCTCCCAAATAGTTTTTCTATGATTTGGACATAGGTGAGGTGAGGGAACCAAAGTGCTATAGTGATGAATAGCCAGATGAATAATAAACCGATTCCTGTACCTATTATAGCCGCAATCCAGGCGTCTTGTTTTGCGCCGGTTGCTAATGCTGATGGTACAGTTAAGATGCTCGTACCAATCGTAAATAAAATAACTAAAACCAGAAATTGGTACGGATTTATTTTAACGTCTTGCATCATTTCATATCATCCCTTCCCCTCTACACTTTTCTTTTATTTCAACAAATGAGAAATAAAATCATTAAGCGGTTTAAAAATAAAAGTGAGTAAATCAAATGGATTTGGAATAGGTCTTTCAAATCCAAAAAGTGTAATACTTAGACCTACCCCAATTGCAAGAAGTATTGAAAATACAAATAACTCTTTTTTATACTTTTTTTCCAAGAGAGGCGGAACTTCCATCCACACAATAACTGCCGCAATCATAAGTATTCCTATAGTTTTTATCATTATTATTCAACCTCTATCTTTTCTAAGAAGGAATTACCTTCTGTACCCGTATGCTTAAGTTCTACGTCTACTTTAACATTCGCTTTCATCTCAGCGAATTCCTCATCCCACTGCTCTTTCATCTTTTTCCATTCTTTCGGATTAGATCGATGAATGGCATCACCAAATCCAAATATGTCTGATTTATATTGTTTTTGTAACGATTCAATGGCCAGGTTAATGGTCTCTTCCATCTGTTTTTCAGTAATCTTCTCTAGCTCAACAATCGTATCTAGTTCATTAAGATTAATTTGACACTCTACTTCCCCAACATTTCCTTTTACTTTAATATTGACATCTACTTCAGGCTTACCTTTGTTTATTTTGCCTTTCATTTTAGAATCCACTTGAATAATTTCTATAGTGGCTTTCCCCTCTTCCGGACAAGATATAGCAGTTACAGAATTTTGCACTTCGTTGACGATGCCATTAAACCCTCTGCTTTCTCGTTCAGTTAACCAGCCCACCAGTTTATCTTTTTTAAACACCGCTAATTCATCATATACAATCCGCGTAGGAGGATTAATCGATTCTACATTCTGTTTGGTTGATCCTATTTCTTGATCCCCTGTTACTAGAATCCCTGTTAATACAGCTTCCTTTCCATCACTTGTCAGAGCAGCGATCAACTCATCTAACTTAATGCCGTTCGTTGCAGCCCAATAATGTTCTGACGTCTGCAGGCTGTTAAACATTTTATTGGCAGGTATACTTTCAATCGTTGTTCTAACATTCAGTACTTCCTCTGCGGTCCCATCCTTAGCAATTGCAACAAAGAAATCAGATCGAAGTTCCCAATCTCTTGACAGGAAATCTAAGGATTTCGCTATCCCTTCTTCAGCTAAATCCTCACCAAGCACAAGCATTCGAAGATGTCCTGGATATATTTTTCGAGGCGATATCTTTGTAATTTTTCGAAGAGCTTCATATACCGTTTCGCCTTTCTCCTTAAACAGGATGACTGGTGAACGCCCAGTACTTGTTTTCGTGGGTATTTCCGAAGGTACAACCACTTGAGCAGTTACTTGGTATTCATCTTCTACTTTATCGATTCCTATTGCCAACGTAATACCAAGCTCATTTAATTCCCTCTTGTCCCAACATCCAGTAAGAATGGGGCTAAGAATTAAGAGAACAATCATGCACTTTTTCATCCTTTAACCCCTTTCATTTTTTGGTGGTTCTGGTTTTGCAGAGGCCGAATCTTGTTGCCTAACGATATTTTGTTGACTGATTAGACGAGGCCGAGTAAACATTTTCCATATAGGCAAGAGAATAAACGCATCCTTTTGATCGGAAAGATTAAATGGCGCTAGTGAAGACATATAAGGCACACCAAAAGAACGCAAACTACATAAATGCAGAAGTAGAGCGATTAAACCAATCGTTATTCCTAATAAACCAAAAGATGCAGCCATTGCCATAAACCCAAAGCGTAGCATCCTTCCCGAGATAGCTAAGTTGTAAGTTGGAGAAACGAAACTAGAAATGGCGGTTATTGAAACCACAATTACCATCGCAGCAGAGATTATGCCTGCTTCAACCGCTGCTGTTCCAATTACAAATGCCCCTACGATAGAAATGGCTGAACCGATGGTTCTTGGCATTCTTAAGCCTGCTTCACGCAAGATTTCAAAGGTGACTTCCATTATAATTGCTTCAACAAATGCCGGAAATGGAGCACCTTCTCGTTGGGCTGCCAGACTTATAAGGAGTCCAGTGGGTAACATTGCATGATTAAAAGTTGTGACTGCAATAAATAATGCAGGTGCAAGCATTGCAATTGAAAATGCAAAAAAACGAAGGAGTCGAATAAGACTCGCAATATCCGCTCGTTGATAGTAATCTTCCGAAGATTGAAAAAATTGAACAAACAATGCTGGAACTACTAGGACAAATGGTGTTCCATCAACCAAAATGGCTATGCGTCCTTCCAATAATGCTGCCGCTACTACATCCGGACGTTCCGTATTGAATATGGTTGGAAAAGGTGAATAAGGTGCATCCTGAATCAATTCCTCGATATTTCCACTTTCAAGAATTCCATCAATATTTATTTTATCCAAACGCAAACGGACTTCTTTCACTATTTTGTCATTTGCAATTCCTTTAATATACATCATAGCAACATTCGTTTTCGTACGTTTTCCAATAACTTTTGATTCCATCCAGAGATCTGGGTCTTTCAGTCTTCTACGAACTAAGGCGGTATTGACACGCAAATTTTCGGAGAATCCTTCGCGAGGTCCTCTTACAACCACTTGGGCTGATGCTTCCGTAACTCCACGCTCAACCCAATGCCTATTGGAAATAATTAAACCTTGGGCATATCCATCGATTAAAATAATCGTATCCCCTGATAATAGTCCAGTAAGAAGCTCTTCAAAATTAGTTAGTTCTTTAATTTCTCCCACTGTCATGGCAAAATCTTTTAATATGCTAATCAGATTTTGTTCAGGAGATAGCTTTTTCTGTAATTCAGTACCTTCGACATCTAGCATGAGCGTTTCTAAAATGAAATTTTGTAATGAGATTGTATCGGTTAATCCATCTGTATAGATAATACCGGCTTTAATACTTTCTTCTTTTCCTACTCGAATTTCTCGAATGATAATATCCGAGCTTTTCCCAAGGGAATCTTTTATTCTTTGTAAATTTTCTTGAAGATTTGTTTTTAATTCGTTTGCTAAATTTGTCTTCATCATTTGGCTAGTTGAAATAGAATTGGAATGCATTTTAGAATTACTTTTCTTTCTGAAAAAGCCCATAGACTACCTCACATTTACTTTTTATTTTTTGGCTAATTAGAAAAATATCGATGGATCCGTTAACTTTTCTATTAAGCATGTTGATGAGATATAGATTCTCATGTTCTTTAGCATGGGAATCTCCTTTTAACAAATATTTTCTAATTAAATAAATCATACTACTTTTATTAAATAGAAGGATTTTTTCGACAAAACTTCTAATTAATGAACAAAAAAAGCAAACGTAGAAATACTTTTATAAAATTTTACCTGTTAATAAAAATACTGGATAATCATCACGACGTGTTGTTGATTTCCGTTCCGACTGGGCGCTTTGTAGCTGTCGCTTTGCTTTCGCTACAGAAAACATTTGTTGCTGCCGCTTCGCTTTCGCACAGAGCAAAGCTTCCTGGGGGCGTCCGATGAGCCGCTTCACTCGCGTTGCTCGCTCCAGGGTCTCGGGCCTACACGATGTAGGTCACGAAGGCGTTATCACAGGACGTGATGCTCTTAGCCTTCGTTCCTCTACCGCTAATCCCCAAGGAGTCGCCCAGTCTCCACTCCAATCAATTTATATACAAATGTCATCCACAACTTTTGGTGATGAACCGAAATACCGGATTGACAGAAAACTTTGGAATTTAATTCATGACAATAAAACTTCCAAACTTTGAAATGAAAAAACTCCATTTTGAAAAAATTGATCAAAATGGAGTTGAAGTATAAGATTTTTATAAAAAAGTGAAATCATTTCAATGAGTTTTTCCCACAAACGCCCTGCTAGCTTAAGTATTTGCTATCCCATTCCAAAAGCGTTAGTGTAACCTATCCATAGCACTAAACTGAACTTTTGTAAAAAAAGCGTCTCCACTTATTGTAGAAACGCACCTTAATAGTTGAATTCTCCGCTTTTACTCAACTATTTTTTAGTTTTTCATCCAATTTCTCTTCTAATTCTTCGTACTTCTCGTCACAAGCCTTAGCCTTATTACCCACTGGGATAGACAGTCTAGTAATTTGAACTCTTCCATCTTGACTATAACTACCTAAAGAGACAAACCCGATTTCACTTTCAGGGATTTCTTTTATTTTCTCGCCATTCTCGTTTACGTAGAAGTATTTGGTTTCATGAGATCCTGAAGTTTCTCTCCCTTCCCAACCAAAATCTTCAGGAGAACTAGTAAGCACTAAACCATCTTCATCAAAATGGTATTGGATCGTGTCATCTTCAATTTCTAGTTGAGGAGTACCTTCTATATTGTAAACAACATAGGCACAACCTTCGTAACCATCTTGGAAATAGAATGCTTCGTCATAGACCTTGTGAGTGAATAGCCAATAAAGACCGAATCCGATAACAATTCCTATGATCATTCCTGAAATGATTTTTTTCATCCTGTTCACCCCCATACTGCAGGAAACCGTTATTATATATTTCTTCAATTAAACTGCTTGGTTAGTTGAATAGCAGAAATCTTTTCGAAAACAACTTTTTAATCAAAGAGTTTTTGTTATTATATCAATTTCTAAGTTGTAACCACTCAACTTAAAATAACTATTAAAGTTATGTTGGTTTGAAAAAGTCGGTAAATCTTTAATATTCTCTTTTGGCATATCTGTTTTAAAAGAAATAACATCACCGTTTTTTAATACACAAGTATACAATTCCTTCATTTTCACACCTACTTTTTAAAAGTAATCCTAGTATTAATTAGAGCCCGTTTTCTCAAATGTTGTTGCTGTTAAAACAAAAAGACCGCATTAATCTACAAAATTTGTATAATGAACGCTGTCTTTTTGTTCAGATATTTCGTGAATCGAATATTTTATTAAAGTACCCTGTTTGTTTAAGTACATTTATTCACACACTTAATTCTAAAAAAGCTTAGGCGTACTTAAGCGTAATTACCACTTCTCATTATTCTTATGATTTTTTCTATAAACGTAATCTGCATTTTTTAATCCGGTCCAATTACTAATAAAATTAATAATCACTATAAAAATACCAAATAAAACAAACGCCACACTGTAATGACCTTTGAAAACTAAAACAAACGCCGCAACCAATAGTAATATCATTATTACTATTACCGAGACTTGTAATTTTCCCTTCTTCTTATCATCCATATGTTCAACCCCCTATCAAATCGCCAATATTTTCCGTATCTTTTAATTTGTTTTAAATGGTTTATTCTACCATATCCCTAATATTTACAATACCATCTGGTATGAATCTTATTCAACTAAACTGCTCCGTTAGCCATCCATGAAGTACCAAAATCAGCACTTCACCACAGAAAATGAAAGATGTATAAGTTCTTTCATGGGAGTTCAATAAAAAAAGAGCTGCCTATGCAACTCAATGATCTTCAACTAAAGCCCTCGTTACTTTAATAAGAGATGTTTATTTACTGTACATTTCCTTCATAGCTATTTCGATAATAGTTTTAATAAACGGTTCTTTCTTCTTTGTATATATTGGTCTATCGAACTTATATTAGAAGCAAGTTCTTTTTTTATGAAGCATACTCTTTAGCTACATGGGGTGTAACCTAAGATAATCTCGAAACAATAATTTTTCAATCCACTCACTGTTGTTAATTTCACAGATATGCAGATGACAAGTACCCTGTCCCCATAAACCCTTCCTAAAAAACCTTCTATCTTTAAACTCAGGTTTATGAACATATTCATATTCAATTTCACTAAGAGGAATAACAAAGTTGGATACTTCATCTAAATCTTGTACACCCACAATAATATCAATTATTGGTTTCGCTTCTAATCCCTTTATAGAAGTGCTTCCAATATGTTCAATTCCAACAACTTTATCACCTATAACATCAACAATTCTTTTTTTCTCATATTCAAATTCATTTTCCCAATTAAGATTATAATCAGTAAAGTTAACAATTGGTTTCCTCATTTTGTCCCCATCTATAAAATTATACTTCTTAATTTTAAACATAATAAAAAAGCACTCTCTCAAGAATGCTTTATAAGTCAGGATATATTGTTGTATGTAAAACTTTATATCTTTCTCAAAATATTGCTGATACCTGTTGAAATAAACTTTCTTTAATCAGCTTGATTTTTATGATGATTTTTACGATTAAGCTCAGAAAGATCTTTTATAGAAATTAATGAATAGTCATCTCTAATTTTCACTTCAAAAAAGTAATAATTTTTAGTTACTATATCTTTAACTTCTATTTCAAACAACGCCATTCCTCTTCGGTAATTGTTTTCTTCAGATTTTAAATCTTCTCTACCAATGCCATAGTTAGTTTCAATATAGTTTTCCACATAGTTGTATACGATAGCGTTATACTCTATAATTTGATTTGTATCATCAGCACTAACTATACTAAAACCACCAAAACAGTAGTAATTTTCATCCCCTAATTCAAAGACATCTCCATTACCTTCTCCACCTAAATGAACGGTTGAATTTTCTTGTGAATTGGAAATAATAGCGAAATATTCTTGACCACTTAGTTTAACAAGAAAAAAACTTAATTCTTTATCTTTCTTCCCAATATTCTTATATGAATTCAAACGCAAACATTAAACCTAAAGGGATAGTTAACCAAAGCAGAGAATTACTCAATATTATTTTAAAATGAGAAGCATTTTCTAATTTGTCTTTGGAAACGAATCTCCACATCAGTAGTACTCCAAAAGCCCATATCGGTATGACTAAAAAGAATTCTGGTGTCAAAGTATCAGATTCACCTAATGCCCCTTCTGCAAAAAACCAAGAAATAAATAATGCAACAAAACCAGTAAATATAACATTACCTATAACTAAAACTTTTTTACCATTCAACAAAATCCCTCCGATTACTCGAATTTTTACGAAATTTAAAATCCACCTTATAACTCCAATCCCAGAATGAGAATACCATTAGCTATTGTTATAAATCCTAAAAATGCCCCACCATAGCCTGCACCATCTCCTGTTCCCCCAGAACTCCAATCGTAAAAATGAAGAAATACAGCACCACTTGAAAAACCAATCACTGGAGCAAGTACCATCATAATGATGCCCGATATCATACGATTTAATATTCCTTTTCTAAACAACGTAAAGAAAACAACGTTAAGTGATACTAAGATCAAGACATATAATATCAAAATTAAATTTTCCAAAATACCCCTCTCGCTTCATTTTACCACAATTAACCATAATATCGATTTAACTATTCTGACTTTTAATTGAATAGCAACAATCTTTTCGAAATCAGCCTAAGAAAAAGATGGGATCTCTGTGGAATCCCATCTTGAAGTAAAGCACCCCGTTAGTCTGACTCCAACGACCACGGTGTATCACTGACTGTCGCTCCCTCACGGGAAGCACTCATGGGAGATTCATCCTACTCAGGTTGCTGCACCAGCCTCTAATTTGATTGGCCGTAGAAAGGATGTTTCTAATGGAAGTCATCATTGAACGTGCATGTGGTATGGATATTCATAAGGATTCGATTACCGCATGTATTATGACACCCGAAGGCAAAGTGATTCAAACCTTTTCTACTAAAACGGTTTTTCTATTGCAGTTAATTGATTGGATTAAAGAACACGGCTGTACGCACGTAGCTATGGAAAGTACAGGTGTATTTTGGAAGCCTATTGTAAACATACTCGAGGCTGAGAGTATCGAATTTTCAGTTGTAAATGCCCAACATATCAAAGCAGTTCCTGGTCGTAAGACTGATGTTAAAGATGCGGAATGGATCGCCAAGTTACTTCGTCACGGATTGCTCAAAGCTAGCTTCATTCCAGATCGCACACAACGTGAATTGCGAGAATTAGTTCGGTATCGCCGGAGTATGATTGAAGAACGCGCGAGACAACATAACCGCATTCAAAAGGTACTCGAAGGTGCGAATATTAAACTTGGTTCTGTTGTGTCAGATGTGATGGGTGTTTCCTCTCTTGATATGCTTCGTGCCATTGCCGAAGGTGAAAATGATCCAGAAAAGTTGGCTGGCTTCGCTAGACGTTCAATGAAAAAGAAAAAAGCAGAGCTTGAACTCGCACTTCGTGGCTATATCCAACCACATCAACGACTAATGATTAAAACCATTCTTACTCATATTGATTTTCTGACTGCACAAATTGAACTGTTAAATCAAGAAGTTGCTTGCCGACTTTCCACACACCAAGAAGATATCGAAAGATTAGATTCTATTCCTGGTATCGCCACTCGAATGGCAGAACAAATCCTAGCTGAAATCGGAACTTATGTAGAAAAGCAATTTTCAAGTGCAGCACATCTCTGTTCTTGGGCAGGACTAGTACCTGGACACAACGAAAGTGCAGGAAAAAGGAAATCCTCCGCTATGAAGAAAGGCAATAAATATTTGAAATCGGCTCTAATCGAAGCAGCTCATTCCGTCAGAGGATCTAAAACCTATCTAGGTGCATTATATAGACGGACTGCAGCTCGAAAGGGTAAAAAACGAGCAGGCATATCCGTTGCTCATGCCATCTTACGCATTGCTTATTACCTTTTAACATGGACAGAAATGTATGTAGACTTAGGTGAAGACTACTTCGATAAACAAAAAGAACAATCCATTATTCGATATTCTGTTCGGAGACTTGAAAGTTTGGGTTACAATGTGACCATCACTGAACTTGGTGCTTCCTAATACAATCTAAATCTGATCTCTATTTTAGGCGCTACCATTTTTTGCATATAAAGGTCGCGTTTGTTTTAGCGTGGACTTTTTTAGAGCCAGAGATTTAATTTTCATGGGAGTTTAAGTGAAATGCTTCACATGGTTTTTTTGTGTGGTAATAAATAGCCTATTATTAACAAGCTCCAAACATAACATCTGTATATTCCACCACAAATTTGTCGATGGACACTTTAGCTTTCATCACTTGCTGCCCTCCCAATCTCACTAGCTTTTTACTGTCCATGATTGTATTTTTTAAGACTTACTCGACTAATTATTAATTACCAGGCTTTCGCCTATTTTCAGGTCTTTAGACGTAAAAAAACACTTGTCACCCCATACAGGCAAAACAAGTGTTCTAAGAGTTGAAGGTTGGTTGTAAGTTTATCAAGTATTAGTCAATTCTGACTAAAGAATTTTGAATCCGCTTGGTGAGAATATTATGACACCCTGCCAAACAGGAGTCAATAGTCAGATAGGAACTGCACAGGCTGACAATGAGATTCCACTCTCTCACCGCTTGCTATCCTGCTGCGGAGTAATTTACGGTAATACCCACTGAAAACGTCATCTCGCCCGGTTCTTGTTGATATTAACTCTTGATTTTATTGATGATATCTTGATAATATTGTTTGCCATATTCATTGTTAGACTCTTCTAATTTTTTATTAAAATATTCTATGGCCTCATTTTTATATTGTTCCGGAATTTTTTCTAAATACAAATCCATTATATTTTCAAAAGAACTTTCGGCTACTTTTTTGGGGGACATTTTTTTGACATTCATAAAATATCCCCACTTATTATCATAATTTTCAAAATGTTTTAATCTAGGCAGGAATATCGCGACATAAGGTCCTATGTTACTTTTATCGGAATTTTCCAACATGAATTCGTAAATCTCCTTTGTTTCCGGAAGATCATATCTCTGAATCATATTCCCAATTGCTGAAACAAGCAGAACTACAAGTTTAGTATTATCCTTATGCTTATTATAGATATCAAGAAGGGTTTTAGAAAACTTCAGATCATTAAATAAATCTTGATAATAAATTGAAACCTCTAACCTGGGTGTTTTCTCAAACTCTTTTACAGCAAGAAACAGCTCTTCATCACTCAATTTATGACAATTAGAAATTTTCTCTTTTAATAGGCTAATATTTTCAATATTTTTTTTAGTGTCCATATTGTTCTATCATCACCATTTTCCTTTATTATACCACCTTTATATTTTTGCTTTCACAACGTGCAAACCAATCATTAAATTCTTTTTTCTAACAATAAATTAGCATCTGTAGTATATTTCTTGGAAATCACTAACAACGGTTCGGATATTGAGCTGCATATGCAACTCAATGATCTTATACAGATAGGTAAGCCTTTGAAGTTATCGCCAGCTTTTCCCCCTGTTCACACCGTACGTGCGACTTTCACCGCATACGGCGTTCCAACTAATCCAATTCAATTAATCATCAACACATCAGAATACCTTCTATGTTTCAATTCTTCCGTTTCAATAAGTCGGTGCCTCCCTTGGGAGGTGAACCTCTTTTAGTCTCACGAGAACCTTATTAACCGATAAAGATTTGCCATGCATGATTAAGTGATTCTTTATTAGTCTAGTGGCTATCCCTCCACGTTCATTACACGCTTCAACGGTACTATACCACCACTTTCACTGATATAAAGAGAAGTTATACACTCGCTAATCTCACGATTATTTTCCTTCTCAACGCTTCATCAAGAGTAAGCTCTCCACGTTATCAGCTTACCACGTTGAATATTATCTATTATGGAATAAACTTAAGTGCTCCCTATGAGCCTGTTAGCATCGCATGTGCCTGTAACACAAGATGGATTTTTATATAGTTGATTCTTACTCACCCACAGCTAACCCTACATATAGTAGTTAATACATTTCTATATTATGTGCGTCTAGACCCGTACATTCGGAAGTTCGCCAGTGGTACACTAATCTTATTTGTCTTTCATACGTTCTCACCATATCTATTCAACCCAAGCATTATGATTTACACCACCCCATCGGGTAGGGTTTCGTCAGCCGAACTGTTACGGTAAATTCTTACGCCTATTAACCGAGCTTATAACACGCTTTTCCTTACTAAATAGCGTGCTATTCGATGCAGGGGGAGCCTTTCTGGGCGTTACTCCATCATTCGACTCCTTGATAATATCCTTCAATTTAAATCATAAATTGCCTGACCTTTACCGAGATTGTGTTAACCACAACTCATTTGAGCCAGGAACGTGTCGCACCAAGTAAAGCACCCGTTAGCCATCCATGTAGCGCAAAAACAAGCGCTACACCACAGAAAATGAAAAATTATTACGTTCTTTCATGGGAGTTGAATAAGATAATGCCCTGCTCCCTTATTGAAGCAAAGCACAGGTAGTAAATAACTTATATCTGTTCTTGATAAATATTTAATCGTAAAGGTTCTAATTTTAATGCTATTTTAAACTCTTCAAGATTTTCAACCAAATGATAAAAAACATCCACATCACCATCGGTATCAAAATACCATTCTGACGCTTCCAAACTTCTAAGTTCATTAGTTGGGGTAAATACAAATTCACAATGGAGTTGTTCCATCCCAGAATATTCGTCATCTTCATAGACAGTAAATTGTCTAACGAAATCAAAATAAAATAATTCTTCTCCTGTAAAATCGTATACTCCACATTGGAAGAGTAAAGCTTTTTCCTCTTCTCCTTCAACTGGTTGTCTTCCAAATGATATAAATTCATTCCAAACATTTGCTATAGTTGTATTTTCACCAATCTTCTCTTTGAGGAAACCTTCAACATTTTGGACAGTAATCATATTGCCTCTCCTTTAATCAACTTAGTTTATTGTCGCTTATTATACCAAATCTTTATTCAACTAAACTGCGCTGTTAGTAAAAAAAGCACCCAAAGCGTCCTTGAACTGCACCCCATTTGTTAGACACATCTAACAAGGAGGTGCGGTTTTTCTATGGCTAAAATGAGTCCTGAAGATAAATTAGCAGCGGTTCA
>NZ_JBSSFD010000066.1:0-14267 GCF_054062295.1 Lysinibacillus sp. TE18511 | reverse complement strand
AACAAAAGCGGCTCATCGGACGCCCCCAGGAAGCTCTGCTCTGCGCGAAAGCGAAGCGTCAGCGGCAAAGCGCCCAGTCGGAACGGAAATCAACCCCCTGTTTTGCCAAAGAGCCATTAATCCCTCATTTAAAGCCCACAACATTCTTAAATCACAAAAAATGGAGATTATATATATTTTATTCAAAATATTTGAAGTCGAGATGTTCAATGAATATTCAAGATAATTTTTCCAATCCTTCACAGTAATTTTTAACTTATTTCACAACTTATCTGTAAAGTGTTTAGTAGGAACAGAAAAAAGAAATTGGGGGAAGTAGTTGTGAAAAAATTATGGTTACCTGCACTAGCAGTATTACTTTTACTCGGAGCATGTGGTACAGAAAAAGAGAAAGTTAAGGAAGAAGAATCTAAGCAAGATGTTGCGGCGACTGAAGCAGAAGCAAAGGATAAGTCTGAAAAAGAAACTTCTGTAGCTGATTCACGTTTACAAGAGCCGAAAGAAGATACGATGTGTGAAATGTGTAATATGAAAGTATATATGAAGGACGAAGAGATGGGTGAATTTTCTACTCAAGCAATCAAAGAGGATGGAACAATTGCCTTTTATGATGACATCGGCTGTTTAGTAAATGCTGAGGTTGCAAATAATGAAAAGAACGAAAAATTTGTCCGTGATTTTAATACAAAAGATTGGGTAAAGGTTGATGATGCAACGATCGTCAAAACAGACCTAAAATCTCCGATGAATTGGGGATATGTTTATTTCAATGATAAAGCTGATGCTGACAAATATATAGCTGACAATTCAACTGCACATGTAGAAGAATTACAAAAAATTAAAGACGATGCATTAGAGCGTCGTAACAAGAAAATGAAAGAAAAAGCTGAAAAAGAAGCCAAAGGTGAATCTGACTCTATGCATATGGAAGAAAAGAATCATGATGGTCAAGGTCATTAATCGAATGGACTAGGGGGAATTCCTCTAGTCTTTTCGTGCTGAACTGGGAGGTAAGGGATTGGTGAAAAAAATAGGGTTTGCCTTATTGTTTTTTCTATTCATAAGCCAGACGGTGTATGCAGATTTCGATGTACAGCATGCAATTGATGCAGCCAAACCTGGAGAGGTTGTACATATTCCTGCTGGTCGTTACCATGGCAATTTCATCGTGACAAAACCGATAATGTTAAAAGGTGAAGAGGGAACTGAACTAATTGCAGAAAAAAACGAGCCGGCACTTCGAATTGAAAATACTGCCAATATAACTGTAGAAAATATAAATTTATCAGGAAAAAACAAAGCGATTGTTGCTAGTAATGTAGATGGACTTGAGCTACATAAATTACAAATTAAAGACGTTCATTCCGGCGTTCATATACAACGTTCTAAAAATGTACGTATACATGAAGTTAATGTGACTGGTAATGTGGGGCATTATTCAAGAAAAGGTAATGGGTTGGCTGTTTTTAAGAGTGAGAACATCATGATCGAGAACAATACTATTGAGCAAGTGCAGGATGGAATTTATGTAGAGGATGTAAAGCGTATCGTAGTCCAACGAAATAAAGTTACGAACAGTCGTTATGGTACGCATTTTATGTATACGAGTGATGCTGAAGCACTTTTGAATACATACCATCATAATGTCACGGGTCTTATGATTATGATGACAACAGACATCCACCTTGAACGTAATACAGTAGAAAATCATGTTTATTTTAATGGCTACGGTATGCTCCTCTACGATGTACAGCAAGCAAAAATTAAGCATAACACCATCAAGAATAATCGAACTGGTGTAGCATTGCAGAAAAGTTCAAATGTTCAAATTGAAACGAATGATTTTCAGATGAACCAAACAGCTCTTGAGGGCACGAAGGTGAGTGACGACACGAAAGCTAGTAATAATAACTTTACAGGTAATATTTTAACTGCTCGCTCCGATAAGCAAGGCTTTAAACTAGAAAGCAATTATTATGATGATTATTCGGGAATTGATTTAGAAGGCAATGGTCTCGGTGATGTCCCGTACGTGGCAGTGTCAAGCTTCGGTCAATGGATGGTACGTCAGCCTGTTTACCAATATTTCGTAGAATCTCCGAGTGTCATTCTGCTGACATCACTTGATCAACAAATTAACAAAACTGAAAAGAATATGCTCGTTGATCATACTCCGAGATTGGCGGCGGAGGGTACGAAAGAAAAGAATAAGATAAATGTCGTGCAAATGCTATTAGGTTTATCCTTAATATTAAGTAGTTTATGGCTATGGAAAAGAGGAATAACAGAATGAAAAAATGGATGATGATTGTAATGCTATGTTGCGTTATGTTGATAGGTTGTAGTGAAAAAACATATGAGCCTCGTGAAATAGTTAGTGAAACTGATGTTTGTAAAATTTGCAATATGAGTATAGTTCATAATGCATATGCTGGTCAGATTGCGTTGAAGAATGGTGATTATGAAATTTTCGATGATATTGGCTGCCTTATGGAATATATAGAAGCAAATGGAGAAGATGAGGTTGGAGCAGCTTATATAAAAGATGCAGCAAAAGATGAATGGATTGACGTGTTTGAAGCTGTATATGTGTACAACAAGGATTATTGGACACCGATGAATTATGGGGTAGTTGCATTCGATACGAAGGAAGCAGCACAGGAGTGGATGTCTACAGAGGGGGATGGTCAACTACTTACTTATACGGATTTACACGATTTTAAATGGGGGA
This sequence comes from Lysinibacillus sp. TE18511, assembly GCF_054062295.1. Taxonomy (NCBI): domain Bacteria; kingdom Bacillati; phylum Bacillota; class Bacilli; order Caryophanales; family Bacillaceae; genus Lysinibacillus; species Lysinibacillus sp. TE18511. The sequence goes on along the minus strand of NZ_JBSSFD010000066.1, from coordinate 11,536 downwards.
TCCATGAGTAATGTATAGTATGCTTATCAAACTAGAATTGAAGCAAATGCTCAGAAGTCGTTGGATGCAACTGGTCGGTATACTTTTCACACTTGTTTTTACAGCTATCATTGTCATTCAGCAAATGGCATTACCAGATGTAGAGGGCTTTACACGACAAACAGCCTCGTTTTTAAATGTATTGCTGTTTTTATTACCGCTTTTTATATTAACCATCGGAAGTATGAGCGTAGCTGGTGACGTGGAATCAGGGTGGTTTTCTTTATTAAAGACATATCCGATGACACGTACGCAATATATTGCAGGAAAGTATATGGCATCCGTGCTGGCCTTTTTATTGGTCGTTGTAGTGGCATTTGGAGTTATACTAGCGCTTGGTGGATTTTTAGGTGGAGTACGTTTACCGATTATTTTCATTATCCTGACATTGCTATGTATATTCATTTTCGTGTCATTGGCCATTGCGGTTGGAGCATTTGCGAAAACAAGATTATATGCACTGTCGTTATCACTTGTTTTTTGGTCCATTTTTTTATTGCTTATCTCTTACGCTTTAATGGCTATTGGAACTGTTGTTGCGGGGCATGTTCTACAAAAACTGACGATTATAGCGATGCACATTAATCCTGTAGAGTGGCTACGCTTTGGCTACTTTATTTTTACAGATCAGGCTAGTGTGCTTGGCCCAGCATTTTATGATATAACGCAATTTTATTCGTCACCACTAGGTTATGCTGTGTACGTGGTGGTGACATTACTTTGGATAGCATGTCCATTAGCTTACGCTAGCTTACTTTTATCTTCTTTTGGTGAAAGAAGATAAAGCCTCCGGCGGATGTCACAGAATCGGAAAGGAGTTCTTAGGGGATGTTAGCCTAAAACCATCGCATCCATGCGATAACGGCTAACTGACCTGCATCGTGCAGGCCTAAGCACAAAGCCGATTCAGGACGCAATTATGCCGAGGCATAATTGATAGAAAGGGGAAAGAAGATGATGCTATTAGAAGCAAAGGAATTATCGAATATCTATGACAATAATAGAGGTCTTCAAGAAGCCTCCTTTTCTTTACAGGCAGGGCGTATTTTAGCGCTTGTAGGAGGAAATGGTGCAGGAAAGAGTACTTTAATTCGCCTGCTAACCGGTCAGGAAAAACAAAAATCAGGAGAAATAATATGGCATAAGCCACAAGCTATTCGATATATGCCTGATGATGTGGATTTTCCGTCCATGTTAACAGCAGCAGAAATTTTACAACTTCTTGCTTCTTTGAAGAAAATCGGTAAAGAAGAACAAGAAGATGTCCTGAGACGCGTTGCTTTATGGGATGTTCGAAAGCAAAGAGTAAAACATTTCTCAAAGGGGATGCGCCAACGGCTTAACCTCGCCCAAAGCTTACTTGGTGAGGGCTCTTTGCTTATTCTAGACGAGCCGACTAATGGTCTTGATCCGTTTTGGATTGCAGAGCTAAAAAAAATGATGCTAGAAGAAAAAACAAGGGGCTGTACTGTAATATTTTCCACGCATTTGCTTGCTTTTGCGGAGGAAGTAGCGGACGATGTGTTAGTTTTACATGAAGGAAACATACTTATTTCTGGTGAATTAGAGGAAATACTTTTACAAGAAAATTCATCTTCATTAGAGAATTTATGGTTAAAAAAATTAAATCTGTAACATTCTGAGAGGGAATGGCGTTATACTAGGAGGTAGGCTTGTTTGAACGAGAATTCAGACAAGCCTTCTTTTTCATGCTAAGGTTTTATTACTACTAATTAATTGCAGGTTGCTCGAACTATGAGGATAAAGCAATGGAGGAACGCTTCACATAATTGTGTTATAAAACATATTTCGATATGCTTAAGAAAGTTATCATGCAATTCAAACAATTGCTGGGTGAAATAGGAGGTTTTTTGATTTATGAATTCACAAATACAAGATGTATTAGAGAATATAGAAAAAGTAATGATCGGCAAAAGAGAGGTTGCGGAGCTAAGCATAGTAGCTATGCTGGCAAGGGGACATGTCTTGCTTGAGGACGTACCAGGTGTCGGCAAAACAATGATGGTGCGAGCACTGGCAAAATCCTTTGATGCACAGTTTAAAAGAATTCAATTTACACCTGATTTATTGCCATCAGATGTTTTAGGGGTATCTATTTATAATCCGAAAACGTTGGAATTTGAGTTTCGACCTGGTCCGATTATGGGAGATGTCATTTTAGCGGATGAAATTAATCGTACATCTCCGAAAACACAATCTGCTTTGCTAGAGGGGATGGAGGAAGCATCTGTCACAGTTGATGGTAAAACCTTAATCATTAACCAGCCATTTTTCGTTATGGCCACTCAAAATCCAATAGAGCATGAAGGCACATATCCGTTACCAGAAGCACAGCTGGATCGTTTCTTACTAAAAATAAAAATGGGCTATCCTACACGAGGGCAAGAAGTGGAGATTCTACGTCGAGCTGAACATGGTAAGCCGATTGAAAAAATTGAATCTGTGCTAACCGTTGCACAATTAATTGAATTACAGGAGCTTGTACAGGGAGTATATGTTGAAGGCTCTGTTAAAAATTATATGGTCGAGCTAGCGACTCAAACAAGGGAAGATAGCTATGTACATTTAGGAGTAAGCCCTCGGGCGACAATTGCTTTAATGAAAGCCTCACAAGCTTATGCATTTATAAAAGGGCGTAGTTATGTTACTCCTGACGATGTCCAATATTTAGTGCCATTTGTTTTTAGCCATCGTTTAGTATTAAAACCAGATGCCCGTTATGATAACGTGACGGCAGAAGAAATTATCGAGCGTATTATTGCGAAAACACCTGTGCCGACAAAGAGGTTTGCGGAGCAATGAAGAAATGGCGAACTTTTATAGAGAAAAGTAAACATTTCTTATTAGTATCTTTGTTAATGATCATAACGTTTTGTTATGCCATGTTCCAAGGTGGGTTTGTCAGCTGGTTTGTATTTTTTACGGTTAGTCCGTTTTTGTTATATGCATTTATTTTCTTACTAGTAAAAGAAGAAATTTTACTTGTGGAACGTAAAATTGAGCCTTCTCATATTGAGAGTGGACAATCTGCTAAGGTTACAATTACGGTAGAACGAAAAACGCGCTTTCCGTTTGTTTATATGCTGATGGAGGAACTTGTAAATAGTGAAGCCCTTGTTCAATCGAAAGTGCAAGGAACAAATGCCATTAAGTTTGTAGGCTTCAGGAAGAAATTTAGTTGGAATTACGTACTGGAAAATATGCCCCGTGGCGAGCATCGTTACTTGGGTGTTACTATTGTTTTCTGTGATTTTTTTGGCTGGGCAAAAAAGAAAGTTGTGGCGGAAAAGGAACAAGTCATTTTAATTTATCCGAGAGTACGAGAGATGAAGTATGCCGCACTTCAAACAAAATTTGATGTTGGTACAATGATGTCACCTTATTCGATTGTTAAGGATACTTCGATGGCTGTTGGCTTACGTGAATATGTTCCAGGAGACCGTTTTTCATGGATTCACTGGAAATCATTTGCGAAAACGCAAACATTGCAATCTAAGGAATTTGAAGATCGTCAATCACAGGAGTTAATGTTGGTACTCCATGCCGAAAAGACTCCGTTATTTGAAGAAAAAATTGAGCTTGTGGCATCGATGTTACAAACAATTGTTGAAGAACGTGGAGATATTTCATTTGTTTCAGCTGGTGCTCAAACGAAGGTGTTTCCGATTATTCAAGGTAATAAGCAGCTAGATCAAGTAATGCATCATTTAGCTGCTTTAAAACCTGCGGAGACTGTCAAATTCCAATTACGAGATCAACATGTCTTTAAGCATGTTGCAACATTACTGTATGTTACGAACGAAGTATCAGATGAATTACTTCGTACTCTTGCCACTAGGGTAAAAAGCTGTATTTGTTTTGTAGTCGCGGAGCAGCCACCTATGCAATCAGAGCTAGTAAAGCGTTATAAGCAAATTCGAGTTGTGTATGTAAATCCAACAGATTATTACCATTTGTTCACGGAGGTGATGAAGCCGTGAAAAAATCACAAGGAGATTTTATAGAATTAGCAATAGCATACGTAATTATTTTTCTAATTTTACGTGAATGGCTTATTCCTGTAATGGAGCTAACAAATACAGGTGGGTTGCATTTATTTTTAGTGTTTATTGGTCTATCACTGACCCTCAGTTTATTTCAAGTACATCCATTTCTGTCGGGATTAGTGAAATTTGGCTATATTACTTGGTTTATAGTGTTTGTTTATAGTGATAATCCCTTTTTCTCTGGACAGACATTACCCTTTTTGATAAATGAATGGAAATGGAATATGTCAGTCATTCTTTCGGGCGATTTTGGACAAGTATCAGATGCGTTTAGGACTATGCTATTCCTTGCGCTTATTTGGATGTTAATCTATCTAATACACCACTGGATCACCGTGAAGAAAAATATCTTCTATTTCTTTGCGTTAACGGTATTCTTTATTGCCACACTGGATACATTTAGTGACTATGATGGAAAGGTGGCAATTGTTAAAGTTATTGTACTTGGATTAATGATGACAGGCTTTCTTTTTGTCAAACGCTTATGGCTTCAAACGGATGCACCAGGCAATGTAATAGGAAAGTGGAAGCTAGCTATACCGATGATTGTTTCGGTAATGCTTGTTAGTACAGTGGCATTCTTTTTACCTAAGGCAGGTCCGACTTGGGCTGATCCAGTGCCTTTTATTCAAGGGGTTACAGGGCAAGGGGACTTAGGGACAGGTAAAAAAACAGTTGGTTACAGCGAGGATGATAGCCGATTAGGGGGACCGTTTCAAGGTGATAATACACTAGTTTTCACTGCAACTTCCCGTGATCGTCATTATTGGAGAATCGATACAAAGGATACTTATACATCGAAGGGCTGGATTCTTTCAGATGGGAACTTCGGACAAAATGTCTATCAGAACAATACCCCTATCCTAACTTCGTTACAAGTTGGAACTCCTGACAATGAACGCCAGATTCAGATGGATATCGCTGCTCCAATGCCATTTTTAATTCAAACGTATGGTATGTTATCTGTTTCTGCCCAAGATTCACCCTTGTTTATTCAGGATGGACGTACTGAAAAAATAGCAATAGAGCAACAAAATGGCGAGTCACAATTATTGTCTAACTATACGATAGATTATAGTGAGCCAGTATATAGCATGGAGCAGCTCCAAACGTCAAAACCGTCCATGTTAGGAACATTAGATTCGTCCTTTGATCGTTTTTTGCAGTTGCCAAATACACTTCCGCAACGTGTAGGGGATTTAGCGACAGAAATCACACAAGATAAAGCTTCGGTATATGATCAAATAAAAGCAGTTGAAAAATATTTTTCAACTCATGGCTTTAGATACGATAAAACAGAAGTAGCAATCCCGGCTGAGGATCAAGATTATGTTGACCAGTTTTTATTTGATACTAAAATTGGCTACTGTGATAATTTCTCAACATCAATGGTCGTGCTCCTACGTTCCGTGGGGATACCCGCACGCTGGGTAAAAGGCTTTGCACCTGGTGAATCTGGTCCGATGTCAGATGGTTTACGTGAATATCGAATTACGAATGATAATGCACACTCGTGGGTAGAAGCATATGTACCTGGAACTGGCTGGATGGAGTTCGAACCAACGATTGGCTTTTCAGGGAATGTTAATATTGACTATGATATAAAGCAAGACACTCCTCAGCAAGAGCAAGTATTGCAGCCAGAAAAAAAACAAGAGCAACCAGAGAAGGAAGAGTCAGCACCAAAGAAAGAAACATCTAGCTCAACGTTTAGCTTAGATGCAGTATGGGCATGGTTCAAAAAACTTACTTATGTTTGGATTGCTCTAGGCATTTTGCTGGTCATTGCAGGCATTAACCTGTTTATGCAACGTAAAACGTGGATACCTAAAATGCAAGTACGTGCATATCGTAAAAAAGAAGCGAACTGGACAAACTTTGATGCTTCTTACCATGCTTTAACGAAGCAATTATCTCGTATTGGATTACGCCGGAAAGATGGCGAGACATTACGAGCATTTGCTGAACGAGTTGATGCATCGTTAGAGACAGAGCAGATGCTAAAACTGACCGCTGTATATGAACAACATATTTATGGCAAGGATAAACAAGAGGTTGATTTTATAAAACTGAAAGAAAGTTGGGAATATTTAATCAATCGCACTATCAGTTGATTTTGATGGGGACAAAGAGTAAAATTAAAAAAAAATTATATATGATTAGGATTGCTTTCATATAAGTTCGATAATATGGTTCGGATGTTTCTACGAAATCACCAAAAATGATTTCTCTATGAAGGTGAATGTTTTGGATAGGTGAGAAGGTTAGTAAAATACTTGTCTTTGCTACGCATTCGCCTTTATAAATTAAGAGCTTATGAACGCGTAGGAAGTTTTTACTTTCATACGCGTTTTTCTTTGAACATATGAAAAGTTCCTTTAAAAATAGTAGAAGAGGTGGAAATATTGTCAGCTAGCCCTTTATTAAAAGAGCAAGAAAAAATCGTCGTTCTTGACTTCGGTAGCCAATTTAACCAATTAATTACGCGTCGTATCCGTGAATTTGGTGTATTCAGTGAGTTACATCCACATACGATTACAGCAGAAGAAATTAAAAATATGAACGCAGCAGGTATTATCTTTTCAGGTGGTCCAAACTCTGTTTATGATGAAAAGGCCTTTCATGTAGACCCAGCTATTTTCGAATTAGGCTTACCAATCCTAGGTATTTGCTACGGTATGCAATTAATGGCACATACACAAGGTGGTAAAGTAGAAGGTGCTGAAACACGCGAATATGGTAAAGCTGAGATCCAAGTAACAGCTTCAAACAAACTATTCGGTGAGTTACCAACAGAACAAATCGTATGGATGAGCCACGGTGACCATGTAACAGAAGTGCCTGCTGGCTTTGAGGTAATCGCAACAAGTGCTGCTTGCCCAATCGCTGCAATGGCAAATGTAGAACGTAAACTTTACGCAGTACAATTCCACCCAGAAGTACGTCACTCTGTATACGGTAATGACTTATTACGTCAGTTCGTGTTCGATGTTTGTGAAGCAAAAGGCGACTGGTCGATGGCAAACTTCATTGAACTTGAAATCGCAAAGATCCGCGAAATAGTAGGGGACAAAAAAGTATTATGTGCACTTTCAGGCGGTGTAGACTCTTCTGTAGTAGCCGTATTAATTCATAAAGCAATTGGTGATCAGCTTACTTGTATGTTCGTAGACCACAACTTAAACCGTAAAGGTGAAGTTGAACAAGTAATGAGAACATTCACTGAAGACTTTGATATGAATCTTATTAAAATTGATGCACGTCAACGTTTCATGGATAAGCTTGCTGGCGTTTCTGACCCAGAGAAAAAACGTAAAATTATCGGTAACGAATTTATTTACGTATTCGATGAAGAAGCGGCTAAACTTGAAGGAATGGACTTCTTAGCACAAGGTACGCTTTATACAGATATCATTGAATCTGGTACAGCAACTGCCCAAACTATTAAATCACACCATAACGTTGGTGGTCTTCCAGAAGATATGCAATTCAAATTAATTGAGCCACTTAACACATTATTTAAAGATGAAGTGCGCGCATTAGGGCTAGAGCTTGGCCTTGATGAAAAAATCGTTTGGCGTCAACCATTCCCAGGTCCTGGTCTAGGTATCCGAGTACTTGGTGAAGTAACAGAAGAAAAACTAGAAATCGTACGCGAATCTGATTTCATCCTACGTGAAGAAATCGCCAAAGCTGGCCTTGATCGTGACATCTGGCAATACTTCACGGTATTACCGGACATCCGTTCAGTTGGCGTAATGGGCGATGCTCGTACGTATGACTACGCAATCGGTATCCGTGCGGTAACATCTATCGACGGTATGACTTCTGACTGGGCACGTATTCCTTGGGATGTATTAGAGAAAGTGTCTGTACGTCTAGTAAACGAAGTAAAACACGTTAACCGCGTGCTGTATGATATTACATCTAAGCCACCTGCGACTATTGAGTGGGAATAGACCTTGTGAATTGTTGAGGTCTTACACATGCTGAAATGTTGATATATCAATACCTTAACGTGTGGTCTTAGTTAGTAAAATAAATTGCTAACGTACAACTATTTATTACGAAATTTAAACTCTCTTTTATTCGTGTTTTTGCGGATGAAAGGGGGTTTTTTTGTGTCTGGAATTCTTGAACTAATAGATGATTTTCATTTGAATCAGCAAATTCAAGAGAGAAAACCAGAGTACATCGATGTATGTACCTATCGTTTGAAGGAACTAGTTCGTCAAGGGAAGAATATTGTATGACCTCATGAACTATTAAAACGGACTGATAGCGAGTTAATTAAACTTATTGAAGCAGAACACTATACGCTAATTTTAGATGAAGTGATGGATGTAATTAGTGATATAGATATGTCTCCAGATGATATTCGATTATTACTAAATTCTAAAGATGATACAGGTAATCCTACTATAAGTGTAAATAGAAAATTCTGCTTGCGAAGCGTTAGGTATAGTAAACTAGTAATGTAAATAAGATGTCATTGTTTAGTTTAGGGGGGATGGAAATGGAAAAAAATATAGCGATGATTCATACACTTGCTATTGGTATGCCGAAAGAATGGCATGATAGTAATGGGCGCTCAATGATTACAGGGATTGAAAAACGAAAAGTACAAGAAGTTTATTTGTCTACTCGTGGATTTGAGGGGGACGATGTAGCAGATAAAAAACATCATGGTGGTCCTGACCGTGCCGTTTGTTTATATCCTGCAGAGCATTACATACAATGGGAACAGGAAATTGGTAAACCGTTGCCGACAGCGGCATTCGGTGAAAACTTAACAGTAACGAATATGTTGGAAGCGGATATTTGTATTGGCGATATTTATAAAATAGGTGATGCTGTCATCCAAATTACCCAAGGACGTGTACCATGCAGTACGATTGATAAATATACTGAGGCGAACATATTACTCAAACGTTTAATTGAAACAGGTTATACGGGCTACCTTGCGCGTGTACTGGAAGAAGGGAAAATTTGTGCAGATTCAAAAATTGAATTAGTGGAAAAGGACCCTGCGCGTGTTTCAGTTTTGCATTGCAACGAAGTGTATTTTAAAAATGAAGATGCACTTGCCATGAAACGTATACAAGCAGTTGATGTGTTAGCAGAAGATTGGAAACAAAAATTAGAAAAAAGAATTCAGCTCTTACAAAGTAAAGTAATAAATTAAACATATGTCGATCAAGGGAGCTCTCCCATAATCGCTGTATGATAATCCGCTAGTATTCGAATGAATGTTAGCGGAATTTTTTATTTTATTACTATCGATAAAACGTTCAGTTCTAACCTATTTATGCAACGGTTTCTTAAAATGTGAACATTAAATAAGTTTTTTACACGAACTTTCGTATTTTATTTTTGAAAAATGTTCGGAAATAGGGTTGAAATCTAAAAAATGAAATGATATATTACGAGTGTAAATTAAATAAGTCGTCGTATAATGTCGGGGATAAGGCCCGTGAGTTTCTACCAAGTTACCGTAAATAACTTGACTACGATTTTAGTTATATATATATATCAATGTATAGACACTAATTAATTTCACACAAAAACTGTAGTGAAATGTATCGTAGACATGCGACTAGTAGAGTAGTCAGCGTGTCTTTTTTGTTGTCGATATTGAAGACGACCATACGGAGGATTTCTTTAAAATGAAAAAGTATTTCATGTTCGATGAATTAGGAACTAATTATCGCCGCGAAGTTCTTGGTGGTTTTACAACGTTCTTAGCAATGGCTTACATTTTAGTAGTAAACCCAGTAACATTGACATTAGCGAATGTAAAGGATTTACCAGACGCTTTACGTATGGATTATGGGGCAGTGTTTGTTGCAACTGCTGTGTCAGCAGCAATTGGTTGTTTTATTATGGGGTTCTTGGCAAAGTATCCTCTCGCCTTAGCACCTGGTTTGGGTCTTAATGCATTTTTTGCTTATACAGTAGTATTAGTGAACGGTAGTCCATGGCAGCATGCACTAGCAGCAGTATTTATTTCAGGTCTATTTTTCTTATTACTAACATTAACAGGCTTACGTGAAAAATTAATTAATGCGATCCCTATGGAATTAAAATTAGCAGTAGGTGCTGGTATCGGTTTATTCATTGCTTTTATCGGAATGCAAAATGCACACATTATAGTTAAAAATGATGCAACTTTAGTTGGTATCGGTAATTTACACGAACCTGAGGTATTACTAGCAATATTCGGTATTATAGTGACAGTTATTTTAATGGTCCGTGGTATTAAAGGCGGCGTATTCTACGGTATGGTATTAACATCAATCGTTGGTATGCTTACAGGACTGGTTGATATTCCTGAAAAAGTTGTATCAGCACCACCTAGCATTTCACCAACATTCGGAGCGTTATTCAGTTCTTTCTCTGATCCAAGCTTTTATACATTATCGATGTTGTCAGTAATTTTAACTTTCTTATTTGTAGACTTCTTTGATAATGCAGGGACATTAATAGCGGTAGCTAACCAAGCGGGATTAGTTAAAGATAATCGTTTACCACGCGCGGGTAAAGCTTTAATTTCTGATTCAATTGCAACGATTGTTGGTTCAATTCTTGGTACATCTACTATTACATCTTATGTAGAATCTTCTTCAGGTGTAGCAGCTGGAGCGCGTTCAGGTTTCGCTTCAATTGTAACTGGATGTTTATTTTTACTATCACTATTCTTTTTACCGTTGTTAGGTATTGTTACCCCAGCTGTTACTGCTCCAGCATTAATAATAGTAGGAGTGTTAATGGTTGCTTCTTTAGGCCAAATTGCTTGGGATCGTTTTGAAATCGCAGTACCATCATTCTTAACGATGATTATGATGCCATTAACATATTCAATCGCAACTGGTATTGCAGTGGGGTTCATTTTCTATCCATTAACAATGATTATTAAAGGGAAAGCAAAAGAAGTAAATCCGATTATGTATGTTTTCGCGGCAATCTTCTTATTGTATCTAGCAACTTTATAAAATAGAAGCTGTTCACAAATTCGGTTCGACGATATTTGTGAGCAGTTTTTTTGTTACAAGAATAATTTCTTTGCAGATACATTTATATAGGAAGGGATTCAGTTTTCTATATAAATGCATTTCACGGAATTATTTTTCTTTTTAAATATGGTTGTATTACTAGAAGATTAGTGATATATTTAAACACGTTGTTACGAAATAAACAGCAACTTAAAAAACATTAACATAAAGAGTTGACGTAGAGTTAACATTATGTTAAAGTATAGAAAGTCACTTAGTTGTGACAAATTAATGAACCTTGAAAACTGAACAAGCAAAACGTAATCAATAAAGTTTTTAGTAACTAACCTTGAGTTAGTGAACGAAACAAAATTTTGGACATCAAACATGATGCCAGCAAAACAATTTGAGCTAATCAAATTTCTTTTTATGGAGAGT
>NZ_JBSSFD010000065.1:0-16182 GCF_054062295.1 Lysinibacillus sp. TE18511 | reverse complement strand
AAAGCTAGGCAGTTCCTTTCGGAATTGAAGGGTTATATCGAAGAATCAAATGAAGAGGTAACGCTCGGAAGGGTTCTCTCTTAGTCGAATAGCACTTGATCTAGTAAGCATGAAAGTGTTATAAGCTCGGCGAAAAGGCGTGAGAATTTACCGTAACAGTTCGGCTGACGAAAGCCTACCCGCGGGGGTGGTGTAAATCATGATGCTTGAGTTGAATGAATATGGTGAGAATGCGAATGAACCTACAATAAAAGGTTAAGCTGACAAACTTCTGAATGTACGGGTCTATAACTGCGATACATAGAAATGTGTATGTCAGCAAATTGTGAGGTTAGATGTGGGTGAGTAAGACTAGCTAATATGAAAATCCATGATACGTTACAGGCGTATGAATGCTAACAGGCTTACAGGAAGCACCTAAGTTCATTCCATAATAGATATAATTCAACATTGTAAGCTGATAACGTGGAGGGATAGCCACTAGACTAATGGTGTTGATGATTAATTGAATTGGATTAGTTGGAACGCCGTATGCGGTGAAAGTTGCATGTACGGTGTGGACAGGGGGAAAAGCTGGCGATAATTTCAAAGGCTTACCTATCTGTATGAACAAGAATATTGTTTTACCTAAAGCAAATACTACCTTTTAAAAAGGTAGGTGATTAGATGAAAAAGATATCAGTAATATTTTTATTGTTATTAATTAGTTTAACAACTGTTTTATATGTAACTTGGAAAAGACCACAGATAGCGGAGAATGTCAGTGCCAAAGAAATACATTCCGATTTTTATGATGTATTATTGGTGTTATTAGACCCATATGCAAGGAAAGTGATTAGTAAGGAATATCCAAGTCGTAGTTATGCACTTTGGGATGCAGAAATATTGAAAATTATACGACTAACTGGTGGATATTCTCAGTATGATTTTACTGTGAAAGTAAAATATGATACGTATACAGGTCCTTTTAATCCACCTGAAGGTCCTATTACATTAACCTTTCATGTAACAACAGAAGGGGTTTCAGTAAAAAAAATTCAAAAGTAAGTCCTTATAAAGCTTTCTACCTTATTCAACTAACTGGGTGGCGATTGTTCAATTAGAGTAATCGCTTCTTGACGAGGCAGGTTAGTCAAATTTTTTTTTACACTTTTTTCAACATATTTCTTTTTTTGAAAAAATGTTTATAATTATCTTAACCTTTTGTGTTTTATCACTTTTCTAACATTTATTACTCAATTTAGGGGCGCTGATTATGGGGATAACGACATTATTATTAAATGCATTCATTATTATCATTTGTATTTTTTTCTATCAAATATTTTGGTTAGATAAAGATGGAAAAGAAGCGCGTAATACTATATTAATTTCCTTTCTTTCATCCATTGCGGTTGTTCTTTGTATGACATTCCCGTTTAAGTTTAATTATGGATACATATATGATTTACGGCTTATCCCAATCCTTTTAGCTGTTCTCTATGGTGGTTTTAGGAGTTTTATTTTTATTACTGTTATATTTGTCTCTTACCGTTTTTACTTAGGCGGAGACGGAGTCTACCCTGCAGTTATTGTATATTTTATGGCCACTTCCATTACTATGGTATCCCAATATTTTCTTGCTGGTTATTATAAAAAAAGAAAAATATTGTTCAGCTTATTGCTTATGTCTCTTTGCACTATTTCCTTTTCTATATTCGCTTTAATGAACCAAATACGGATAAACGATAAAGTTCAACCTGATTTTATTCACTTTTTATTCAATTATATAGTGATCAATATTCTGACTGTTTTATTGTCTCTTTATTTAATTGAAGGAATGATAGAAAGGTTTAAAATGAAAGAAAAAATTCACCGTGCAGAAAAATTTATGGTGACTTGTGAATTAGCAGCGTCTATAGCCCATGAAATAAGAAACCCGTTGACTACGGTATATGGATTTATGCAGATGTTTAGTAAAAACGAAATCTCTGAAACACAAAAGGATGACTATTTGCAAGTCATGCTAATGGAGTTAGAAAAAGCGCAACTCGTTATTAACGATTATTTGTCCCTTATAAAACCACAAAATGTTGCAAGAGAATTATTAGATATTAGACCAATTGTTGAGCAAGTAATAGAGGTTATTTTACCGATCGCCATCCAATGTAATGTTAAAGTTGAAAGCGATAATGAATGTTCCTATTATATATATGCCAACACCGATAATCTAAAAATGTGTTTAATTAACATTGCAACGAATGGGATTGAAGCCATGACTAATGGAGGGATGCTCCGAATTTATGTGAAAAAGGTAAAGAATCGTATTGTGATTGATATTATTGACACAGGAATTGGAATGTCTTCTGAGGAGATAAATCGAATCGCTATGCCGTTTTATTCTATAAAAGAGAAGGGAACCGGACTAGGTACGATGATTGCATACAGTATTGTAAAAGGATTAAACGGAGATATAGAAATAAAAAGTGAAAAGGGAAAGGGAACACGGTTTTCTATTATTATTCCTTCTTCCTAATAGAAATCGTAGGGCAAAAAAATTTCGACGATGTAGAGCTTGCTGCTAAAGTACAGTTCGAAAACGAAGAATTTAAAGACGAAAAAGAAATTGAGAAAATATCCGGATACAATAACGCAATAGTATCCATTTTGGAGTGTATAAACCCAATTTATTTATATGATTTAAATGATTAAAACAACCTTAATTGAATAAGATTGTGAAGTATTACACTTAAACTAACAGGTGCTTTACTTGAAGATCATTGAGTTGCATGTGCAGCTCTTTTTTATTGAACTAACGGGAGGTTAATTTAATAAGGTGTTTGTTTTATCATTAAACAATAAAGATAGATGATCAAAGAAAAGAAGTAATACAATTGAATATTAGTTACGATGAACCGCAGTGTAAGATAAGAAAAAGCCATTCCCTCCACAAGCGGAGAGAATGACTTTCCTTCATAAATTGCAAAACTACTGATTATAGTTTTGCCCAACGTTCCTCTAACCAGTTCATAAATTGTACACCTTTGTCGCCTTCATACGCATCAAAGACATCTAAACGCATACGTTTTAGTTTATCCGCAAAGTCTGCCACTGTATGGTCCTTCGGCAAGCTCTTTTTCACCCGCAGGAAAATTTTGTCTGTGCCTTTGATAATATCAAAACGTGCAGGTGATGGCTTCTCTACGTCCTCACCAAACGCCACAAGTGCTTCATAGGCTGCTAATTGCACCTTGTTGACAGTATCATGCTGCATACGATTTTTTAATAAATCTATGATTTTGTCATGTTGATAAGCCGATAACATTTCGACTGCGTCTAAACGCTCTCGCCAGCTAGACGTATAATTGGCCTGTTTTTTTAATGTTTCATACTGCTCAGGTAATGCTGTTTCAAACTGTTTCAAGTAATTGCACCTCATTCTTTAACTAGAGGAAAAATGAATTCTTCTTCTGCTTCTCTTATTATACGTTGTCTGGGTGAAAATAGCGATGAATCGCTGGTAAGGATATATATAGAAAATGGAAACTAACTACATTAAGGTGAACCGTATTATAAGTATGTACTATTTTTTATTAGATTTGCTTTTCTTATTAAACTAACGGAGGGCTTTACTTTAATAAGGAGTAGAGCCTTTTTCTATTAAAGGTGCAGGGTAGTTAAACAATGATGTGGTTATATATGGTAAAATAAATATTGAATAAAAGCTTGGAGAGTGCATGTAATGAGGATACTATTGGAGTTCATAAGAATGTTTTTTTTACTCATAATCTTTTATTTAATTTCAGGCAATATTATTGCTTATATCTACCAAAAATTAGGGATGAAATATTCGAATACTTATGGAATTATGATGATAATCTCAATTTTAATTATATTTACTGTTTTATATCGAAATAAACTGCAATTTAGTGGATGGTATAAAGGAGATGTAAAAGACAAACTCTCAAATACATTGACAAAATGGCTGATTTCAATTGCACTATTATTATTGGTATTACCTCCTATCCTAAGTTTCTTATTCCACTAACGGAGGGCTTTAGTTGAATAACGATTTTCAACAATCGGGAGCGATTCTGTAACAAGAATCAGCGCTCGTTTTCATTAAAAGGGCCAGATTGTGGAATAACCCAGTTGATGGGTTATACTAAAAATCAGAAATAGATTGTTAAGAATTATACTTAAACTAACAAGACAGAATAATCTAATTCAAGGAAATAAGTTAAATTTAAATGATAAACTAAAGTTTACTTATTACTAATTAAGAAAAATAAACTTATATGATAGATAATAAATTTTATATAGAGGTGGATTTATATGCCTAAAATTGACAATATACTAGCAATTCTATGGATGCTTAATTCAAGTGAAAAAATTACTGCAAAACAAATTTCAGAAAGGTTAGAAATGAATATAAGGACTGTGTATCGTTATATTGATACACTTTCAACAAGTGGAGTACCTATAGTTTCAGAAACAGGCCATAATGGTGGATACACTTTATTAAACAATTTTATTGAAGCTCCTCTTTTTTTTGATTTTGAGGAGCAAACCTCACTATTTCACGCTGCTGTTTTTGCAGAAGAAGCCGGATATTATGGAGGTGAAGCACTAAATAGGGCTATATCAAAGCTAAGCAGATATTCAAATCAAGAACAGGAAACAAAGATAAACCAACGTTTAACCAGTCTTGAAGTAATCAGTCGATTAAGTTCCATCTCTATGGAGCCTTCCTTGAAGGAAGTGGAGCAGGCCGTAGCTGACGGATACTCTGTAAAAATTCTATACCTTAAATGTGGCGAAGAACAATCAACATTTAGATTGGTTGATCCGTACAGAATTATTTATTGAAATAATAAGTGGTATGTGATTGGATTTTGTCATCTTAGGAATGATATCCGTAGCTTTAGAGTAGATCGAATTGAAAGCTTAATGCTAACTGAAAATAAGTTTAACCGACCAGAAAATTTTTCAGCACGTGACTTTTTTATGGACAATCTCCTTCCAACTATAGAAGGTAAGGAAGGGATTATCCCTTTGGTTATTAATGGGAATACAAGGGCGTTGGATGATATTTGCCAACATTGGTTTTTGGGACATTATTTACAAGAACGGACTTCAACTCAAGCAGTATTTCTTCTTGAAAAAGATATGCTACATACATATGTACCTCATTTACTTTTACCGTACGGTAAATCTATTCAAATTATTGGGCCAGTAAGTCTTAAGCAAAGACTTATTGAAGTTCTGTCGGAATTAATAAAATTTCATCAAGTATGATAACTTCCCTGACGTTAGCTGTCAGGGAAGTTATATTATAATTAGGCTATATTAATTGTGATTGGAGCGTTATTGGATGCAAACAAAAAAAGTTTATCTTTATGTATTTAATACAATGTCAGACTGGGAATATGGATATTTAATTGCCGAACTAAATTCTGGAAGATATTTCAAAGAAAGTTTAGCCCCTTTAGAAGTAGTTACAGTAGGAACTAATAAAGAAATGATTACTACGATGGGAGGGCTGAGCATACAACCAGATATTTCTATTGATGAATGTACACTTGAGAGTAAAGATCTTTTAGTCTTACCTGGAGGGACTACTTGGAGAGAAGATATTCATCAACCTATCTTAAAAAGAATTGGCGAAGCTTTAAAGCTTGGTACTATTGTTGCTGCAATTTGTGGTGCAACTGAGGCCCTTGCGAATATGGGATACTTAGATTCTAGAAAACACACAAGCAATGACTTAGAGTATATTAAAATGGTCTGTCCTAATTATAAAGGAGAAAAATTTTATGAGATGAGACCTGCGGTATCTGGTGAGAATTTGATTACTGCATCAGGAGTAGCACCTCTAGAATTTACGATGGAAGTACTGAAAAAATTAGATGTATTTGCACCCGACACATTACATTCATGGTATAACCTAAATAAGACTCATAAACCTGAATACTTCTTCCAGTTAATGAATTCAATAAATAGCTGAGCTAAAAAATCAACTTAGCAGTTTTATATTAGTTCAAATAAAAATCATGCTTTAGACAATGTCAAAGTATGGTTTTTGTATAGTACTTAAATATGTTTATGAAAGTAAAAAACTTACAAAGTACTCCTGAAGTTGTTATAAATAGAATTGGTAACTAAATCTATTTTTAATCTTATTGAACAACGGTGTGCTTTTTTCTTTGGCAATAATGTTGGAACGATCTTCAATCGGGCGCGATTGTTGAACAACATAGATAATACAAAAGGCTGTTTGATTCAACAACAACAGAATAGGTAGTAGCATTGATCTGCGTATTTTAGAAAAGCCAACACTCGCTTCACCTTCAAAGGGTTACGAGAACGAGCCACATTTCGTTCAGAGATCGCTTGACCAGTTGCAGCGAAGTACTTCGTGGTATAGATTCGTTTACCATTTACTATCCTCACTTGTGTAGTAGTTCCACGCTTGATTTCGTTATATAAGAAGCACGACAAACACCCAATCTACGGGCAATCTCAGCCTTTTATAAATTCCCTTCATCAAGGTAAGCCTCTAACTTTCCACGTTGAATTTCAGTAAGTCTGGGTTTCTTTTGGGTTCCTTTTATGTTAAAATTTGTTTGCGTCAATTCGAAAAATCTCCTTTGTATATTGGTTGTGTAGGAACGCCAATAATACACGATTTTTCCGATTTGATGCATTTTTTTATACAGTGTCTAATCTGATTTTACAATTCGCTGTAAAAAAAATACTAGCAATTAGCAAAAAACATTTTACAATATTATAAGTAAATCAAAAAAGATTTCTTTTATTTTTGATAAAGGAACAGAGGAGATTTTATGTATGACAACAAGAATTGCAATTATAGAAGATGAAGATAATATCCGTGAAATATGCAAACGGTACTTAGAAAGAGAAGGATATGAAGTATACACCGCTGAAAACGGAGAAGAAGGTTGGAATTTATTTCAGCAATATCAACCAGATCTCATTGTTTTAGATTTGATGATGCCGAAAAAAGATGGATGGGAACTATGTGAGGAAATTCGCCAACACTCTAATGTTCCTATTATTATTTTGACTGCAAGGGGAGAAGAAAGGGATCGAATTTTGGGATTAACAATAGGCGCGGATGATTATGTAACAAAACCATTTTCGCCTCGTGAATTAGTATTAAGGGTACAAATTGTATTACGAAGAGGCAATCAAGCAACAATACAAATGCAAGAACCAGTATCAGAAATAGTAAGATTCCAAGATTTAGAGATTCACCCAACAAAAAGACGTGTATTTGTTTGTGGGCATGAAATTGAGTTAACAGTGAAAGAATTTGAGGTACTTCATATAATGGCAAAACATCCAAGACAAGTATTTTCAAGATCCCAACTTCTTGAACAAATTTGGGATTTTGAGTATGTAGGGTGCACAAATACAGTAACAGTTTTAGTAAGTCGCCTACGTGAGAAATTAGATAAACATACAACAAAGAATCGTTGGATTCATACAGTTTGGGGCATAGGTTATCGCTTTGAGCCGGATGGAGGAAATGAAATATGAAGTTACGTTATCAATTGTTGTTGATGAATTTATTAAGTACGGGTATTATGTTAATCTCTATCTGGTATAGCGAAAGAAGAATGTTACTTAGACCAGAACAGACACGGTTATTTATAGGAATCGTGATGGTAGCACTCATTATTTCAACGATTATTTACTGGTTAATGACACGTCCCATTATGAGATCGATCCAAAATTTAATTGCATTAACCAAACAATTTAGTGATAGACATTTTGAAACGATGTACATTATAGGGAAAGAACCGGAAGAGTTTAAAGAATTAGCCACAGCTTTTCAAGAAATGGCAAAAAAATTAGAAGAAAGCTTTACTAAGTTAGAAAAAGGAGAAAAAGAACGTACTGAGCTGATTGCGAATATTTCACATGACTTACGAACTCCTCTTGCTAGCATACAATTGATGATAGAAGCGTTACAGGATGGCTTAATTGCAGATGCTGATATGAAAAAACAGTATCTAACGACAATTCTAAACGAAATACAACGATTAAATGGACTAATTAATGATTTATTTGAACTGTCTAAGTTAGAACTTGGACAAGAAGCATTTAATCCAAGTTTAATACATATTGATAGTATTCTATTAAAAGTAATAGATTCACATGCTATCCTATTGAAAGACAAAGAGATTGATTTGCAATTACGTGTTTCAGATACATTACCAAAACTTTGGATTATGCCATGTAAAATAGCCCGAGTAATCAATAATTTGTTACATAATGCGATTCGTCATTCTCCTACATGTGGCACAATTGAGTTAATTGTAGAGGAAAATAAACAGAAACAGCAAATTATATTCACTTTGCGTGATGAGGGGAATGGGATTTCCTACGATGAACAACTTCGTATATTTGAACGCTTTTTCAGAACAGATCCATCAAGAAGTTCACAATCTGGAGGATCTGGACTTGGACTCGCTATTGCAAAATCACTAGTGGAAATGCATAAAGGAGAAATTGGTGTTCGGGACCGTCCAGATGGAAAACAAGGATGTGAATTTTGGTTTACTCTTCCCGTCATATCAGAAAAGAAATAGATATAGAAAAAGAATCCCTTATTTTAGGGATTCTTTTTTGTTAAAGCTTGCTCATACAAATGATCTGCACATCAATTCATCTTTGAAATACAGATCATTTGTATGATGATTTTTATAAATAATTGCTAAATAATGAACTTACATAAATGCTTTTAAAAGTTCTTGAACGAATGGAAGTAATCCACCTACAAATTTTAAAACTGCCATTGCGATTTCCATAATATTTCCTCCTCTTTCTTGGTGTGTAGATGTGGTACATTTTTATGCTCTTATTATAGTAAGCGCTTACAAAAAACAATAAATTTTGATATGCAAAATTACATATTTGTATCTAAATTATTGAATGAACGATCTATCAAGCTAATAAACATCTAGGTTTTCCTTTTTGTTTATTCGTTTCATCAGAGAAGAAGTCAGACCTTTGAAAGACTTTTGTAACATTTATGAAAGAAAAATGAAAGATTTGTTATTTAGAATGAAGTTTATCTACTAGTAGACGATGCGCGCAGGGAGTAAAATCGTTAGTGAAAATAAGGAGATTAAGACATGTTGATTAAAAGAAAACTACCTATACTTACATTCTTAGCACTAATATTTAGTTTGATCGTTACCGTTTTTCCTTCAAATTCTGCTTATGCAGAGGAAGAAGATCGTATACTTGATATTTATGGTGATCCAATTACTACAAATAAAGACTATATGTTAGTAAGCAAGTACTGGGACGTGGTGGGAGTTCATCCTTCAGAACGCATAGCACCTGTAGGTAAGAATAGATTTGGATTAACTTATGAGAGTTCTATGGGTTGGCATTATGCAGTTCAGTATAGAAAATCATCTTATTATGGAGAGGAACTACATAAAGATACAAAAGGCAATGAGTACTATGGTACACCTATAAATTTTGAAACTCCAGACGGATTAGACAGTGATGGATATATAAGACATAATACGCCAGTTACCATGTCAATGTGGATTGGTGGACCAAACGCTGATGCAGGAGGAGTAAAAAAATATATAAATGCAAAGGATGCTGGCTGGATTTATTTTAGTGACCAATCAAAAAGCAAGTTAATCGTTCAGAAAGTAAATTCGAAGGAATTAAACTTAGCAACAGGCACCACCGAGATTCTTAGAGATAAATTTGGTAGACCTTGTGATTGGTACAGTGCAGATCCAAAGAACTCTTATTATGGGGTTACATCAACTTTCCAAGTACAGATAGCACAATACCTAGGCTCAAATCATGATAAAATGTGGGCAATTTCTGCTCCTAAAAGCATTGCTGGCTATGAATTAGTACCTTTGCAATAAAATGTCTTTTAAGTTCGGATTTATATAACTTTCCTTATTAGGATTTCATATGTCTTTCGGCAAGGGAAGAGAAATCTCTATGAAGGAAAGTTAGATTATATATAATTGGAGGAATATATATGAAAAGAAAAATTTTAGCTATAGCTTCTGTAATTGCTTTAACAGCTCCTATCCGAAGTGTGGCGTTTGCACATGAAAATTGCTACCAAGATCCACCGATTCCTCTAAAGTGGTCAGCAGAATCGATACATAATGAAGGAGTAAGTTCTCATTTATGGATTGTCAACAGAGCCATTGATATTATGTCCCAAAATACGACTATTGTGAAGCAACATGAGACAGCTCTATTAAATGAATGGCGTACGGATCTAGAGAAAGGTATTTACTCTGCGGATTATCAAAACCCATACTATGATAATTCCACATTCGCTTCACACTTCTATGATCCTGATTCAGGAAAAACGTATATTCCATTTGCTAAACAAGCAAAGCAAACAGGTGCAAAATATTTTAAATTAGCTGGCGAAGCATATCAAAATAAAGATCTTAAAAATGCATTCTTCTATTTAGGATTATCACTTCATTATTTAGGGGATGTTAACCAACCTATGCATGCAGCAAACTTTACTAACATTTCGCATCCATTTGGCTTCCACTCAAAATATGAAAATTTCGTTGATACAGTGAAAGACAATTATAGAGTAACAGATGGAAATGGTTATTGGAATTGGAAAAGTGCAAATCCAGAAGAGTGGGTTCATGCATCAGCAGTTGCAGCAAAAGCTGATTTCCCATCAATTGTTAATGATAATACGAAAAGTTGGTTCCTAAACGCAGCGGTATCACAAGACTCTGCTGACAAATGGCGTGCGGAAGTAACACCGGTAACGGGAAAACGTTTAATGGAAGCACAGCGTATTACAGCTGGATATATTCATTTATGGTTTGATACATACGTGAATAACAAATAACAAAATACACTTATACATGAAAAAAGTTATGTATGTTATAAAGTGAAACTTCCAACGGTGGGGAGCATTCCCCACCTATCTTCTTTATTTCTCTCTGAATCTTCATGTGGAAGTCTTACTGACCGTAAATAGCGGGATAAAGTAAAACGGAAACGACTATTGGGTTCAAGGGTCACCCTGAGAGTAAATACTATAATTTGAGTTTGATAAGTGTATTTTAGAAATTTCCAAGCTTTTCAAATCAATGAAAGACTTTTGTAACATTCATGAAAGTAAATTGAAAGATATTTATAATAAGATGAATATATCAAAGGTGATTTTGTTTTAATCCGAAGTAAAAAGTATAAGCAATGTACAGTATAATTTCACTTTTTGTAATTTTATAGAGATGTAAAAGAAAGGGAGAGATCACATGAATCAAATGAAAAAAGTAATTCCCGCAGCATTAGCATTTGCTGTTTTAGCAAGTCCAGCCTTTTCTTTAAAGACAGAAGCAAGTACAGTATCTTCAGCTTCTAGCGCAGTTACTTCTGTTGAAAAAGAAAACCCATCATTAAATCTGAAAGATGGACAGGTATCAGAAGAAAATTTCAATGTAAATCAGGAATTTGATGCAAATTATATCAATAATAATATTATCGAAGCGAATTTTCCATCTGTTACACCACCACACATCAAGGAAGCAAAACCTCTTCAATATGTATATTTAGATTATTTTTATAAAAATGACAATAAAATCATTGGGAATTGGAGAAATAAAGAACTAAAACATATGGATCCAGTTCCTAGATTTTATTATGATTTAGGATTTATGGGGTATAGCGAATCCCAAATCGAAGAATATTTTGGAAGCACTTATGGAGAAGCTTTTGTAAAAGGACTTGTTCTGGAAACCTTAGAAGGCTTTTTCCAATCTCGATATGCGCAAGATCCGAATGACCCTGATGTACAAAAAATATTACAATCTAAATATTACGAAAAAAGCGATGCTGAAAATGACTTTTTTAATCCAGAATTTTTCCTAGGTGAAGGTGGCTTAAAAAGAGCCATTCTAGAGGAATTCGGCAAGAAAAGCTTAGATGAGCTTGGAATTCAAGTTATTTGGGGTGACAATAATTGGGGCGCTGAGAAAGCTGTAACAATTGGTTATTCAGCAAAGACACCATTTAACCCACTAAAAGATGCTGTATTAACTGAGAAGAAATATCTGAAGAAAGTTCCTGGTGGTTCAGCATCCATTCCGGCTAAAAATACTGGATATGAAGTAACATTTGACATCAAAACAGGTATGACGAAGGAACAATCACAATCATTTGCTCACACTGTAGGTGTAAATGCAGGTTTTGGTATTGAAGATATTTTTGAAGTGGGAGCAAGTTATGAGTTCCAAAGTACATTTGGTACAAGCATCTCATTAAGTGAAGAACAAACGGTATCACGTAAATTTAGTTTGACTAACGATTCAGATCGAACAATTACAGCTGCATTATACCAAGTTACTGCTGAATATAGCTTAAAACCAGGTTCTGCAGTTGCTGGAGTTGTAAATAAAACTATCAATTCACCTTTCGCACAGTTCTGGCAAGGTGGAGGGTATTGGGATACAGCTACACAAGTTAAAGCTTCCTCTACTTCAACAGGTGCAATTAAAACAGATGATTTAAAATTAGTTCGCTCAGATGTGCTAGAAAAATAAAATTGATCAAACAGAGTTTTCCCCCAAACTCTTTTGAAATAAACGTAAGCCCGTAATCAAATAACGCATATAAATAACCAAGCACCTCCGGTACTGAACTTATCAAATGAAGGAGGTGCTTCTTTATGTTAACGACTAAACTAACAA
The DNA here is from genome assembly GCF_054062295.1 of Lysinibacillus sp. TE18511. NCBI lineage: Bacteria > Bacillati > Bacillota > Bacilli > Caryophanales > Bacillaceae > Lysinibacillus > Lysinibacillus sp. TE18511. Next base: position 3,463 of record NZ_JBSSFD010000065.1, on the reverse strand, counting down.
TTGTCCCTGTGACACTCGATCCTATCACTAACGAATTCTCTTCTAATCATTCACCCCAATATTCCGATGTGGCCAGACCGATATGCGTAAAGGTATTGATGGTCTCGCTAATCTCTTTCAGGATTCTTTTGAATTAGATCCGTATAGCGATTCCATTTTCTTATTTTCTGGATGGAGCAAAGACCGCTATAAATGTTTGTATTTTATGGGCATGGATTCGCCATGCTTTACAAACGATTGGATAACGGCAAGCTTCAATGGCCAAAAGATGAAAAGGAAGTGCGTAATCTTTCACAACAGGAGCTTCGTTGGCTGTTGGAAGGCTTATCGCTTCAGCAGCCAAAGGCAATTGCGAAATCTGCAAAAAGTGTCTTTTAAATTTGCTTTCTAAGATGGTATAATCAACCGTAACTTATATTGAACGAAATGTGGTGGATGATTTGATGAGCACTTCTAACGAAAAAGTGATTCAACTTCTTGAAGAACAACTTGCGTATATGAAAAACCAAAACAAAGATTTATCAAAACAAATTGAAGTGCTAACAGAACAAGTTCGCCAATTAACAAAAGCTTTATACGGTTCCAAAACGGAAAAATCAAAGTATCAAGCACCAGACGGACAAGGCTCTTTATTCGATGACGATCTGTCTTTTAACGAATCTGAGCACACAGAAGAACAAAGCACAGCGACGATTACTTATACTGTTAATCGTAAATTACATAAGAAAAAACGGAATGATTCTTTTCATTCAATCGAACGCCTATAATTGGGTGTTCCGAAGCGTGCCAAGTCAAGGACCGATCATCGTTCTTTTTCAAAGTGCATTATCGAGAAGTCGTTCTGTCCTAGAAGAATTTACAGAAGGCTTTAAAGGAACCGTGATTTGTGATGGTTATTCAGCATACGGTAATCTACCTGATGTCACGTTCGCCAATTGTTGGGCGCATGTGCGACGTTATTGGCTGAAAGCCGATAGCAAAAACGGGCAAATTGGCGTGGATTACTGTGATCAACTGTATCACCTAGAACGTCAATTCAAGCATCTTTCACCAGGTAAACGCCGAAAGTCACGGCAAAAACATTCATAGCCGATTGTAGAGAAATTTCTAAAATGGGTGGACGAATCGCCTTTCTTCGGGAAAAATGCGCTCGCAAAAGCTGCCGAATACACATTAAATCGTGTACAAGGATTAAAAGCTTTTCTATTCGATGGCCGAATTGAAATCGATAATAATCCAGCTGAAAATGCGATTCGTCCAAATGTGATTGGGCGTAAGAACTGGCTTTTCTCTGTTAGTGAAGCAGGCGCCAAAGCGAATGCCATTTGTTTAAGTTTGGCTGAAACGGCAAAAGCAAACGGCATCGATTTCTATCAATACCTAGTAACGTTAATGACAGAATTGCCAAATTTACCGATTCACCAGCAACCAGAGATTTTAAATAATTACATGCCTGAAAAAAATTAGGATAGATGGCCATTCGTCGTGCGTACCGAGAAGGTGCGCTTATTTTTTTATATTTCGGGCTTACGTTGTAATTCTTCCACAAATGGTTGTAGTTCATCTTGAATTGAGAGATTCATAAAAAACGTCATCCTTTCTAATCTAGCTTGTTTAGAAAAGATAACGTTTTTTGTATTTAAGGGTATTAAAATTTCTTAAGTTGAAGGGCATGTATGGTGACCCCTCTGAGCTGGATAGCAATGTGGCGTCACTCTTTTATTATATTTTTGCAAGACTTTTGTAATACTTATGAAAGGATTTCGAAAGATATATAAACTAAGATGAACTTATCAACACCTTAAGTAGAATTCACTATATTTTATAGAATAATAGTAAATTCGATTGTTATAAATACAAATTTTATAATCTCAAAAAAGGAGCTAGTAATATGCTAAAAAACAACAAGAAGACTAAACAAATTTTATCACTTGCTATGATTGGAGTTATTGGTACTTCATTTGCATTCGCATCCCCAAATTCAGCGAGTGCAGCAAGTACATCTCAAGTTAACCCTATCGCAGCAGGACAAGAAAACCCTTATATAGAAAATTGGGATGAGCCCTTCAAAAAGATGTTTAGCATGCTTCAAAATAATGTAGCACAGTATAAGAATTATACAAATCCACAGTTTGTTCTTAATAAGGTAGTTAAAACGTCTGTAGAAGAAGATGGTTCTCCTATTACTAATGCAAAAACTTTATTCGTAGGGAAGACAGTTTTCAGGAATAATACGGATCATGATCAAACTTTCACTACAAATGAATTCTCAAAGACAATTGAACATTCTGTTTCTAGTTCCACTACACATGGATTTAACTTAGGAGTAACTGCTAGTGCATCGTTTGGTATTCCTGTTATTGGAGAGACAAGTGTTGAAATATCTACTGAATATAATTTCTCAAATACAAATGAAACTACAAAGACTGAAAGTTATACTTATACCGCTAGCCCACAAAATATCGTAGTTCCTGCACATTCAGCTGTAGAGGTTTCTGTAATTTTAAATACCGTTAAAATAGACGGAAATGTAGACCTTACCTCTACTATAACAGGAACAGTTAATTATGAAGATGGTTCTCGAAAGCGCAATAATAATCTTCAGAATTTATGGTATGACGCTTTTAGATATAGCAATACCAAGACTAGTGCTTTTAATGTAAAGCCTGTCTATGAATATTCAGATGGTTTGTCTGATAAAGTTACTTTAAAAGGAAAAGGTAAATACTCAGCTGAATATGGAACACAGTTCTCTGTATCTGTAAAACCTATTGTAGAGCAACCTAGAGCACTTGCTGTTCAATCTGACGGTACGGTTGCTGAAAATGGCAAATCTACTGACGAAGATTACACTACTACTAACGAAGGTTACACTTATACAGTTAAACCAGAAGTTAAAATAGGACAATAAAAATAGAAAAATAGAAAAAAGCTCTCTCATAATAAAAAGTGAAAGTTTCTTCGATTTCATCGAAGAAACTTTCACTTTTTATGTATAAGGGGTCACTATGATACCCCATAGCCGTCAAGCTAAAATTTTAAAGTATCCCCTAAACGGAAATTTTGTGCTAGCTTGTAACAAAAAGCTCATTTGAACTTAATCATCTTTCATTTTCTGTGGTGTAGCGCTGGTTTTTGCGCTACATGGAGGGCTAACGGGGCAGCATAGCAGGCCTCTGCCTTATGAATAGACCGAACGAAGGAATGTAAGCGCAAATGACGCTAAGAGACATGGGAGGGTACGTCGTCATAAGTAACGCAGAGATCCATTGTGCATCACATAGTGGATTAAAAAGCTAATGATTTCCATTAGTTTTAGCGAAGCGTACACTCAGAATGTGAATTATAACTATAAATTAAAAATACTGGGATCATCACCATAACGTGTGGTTGATTTCCGTTCCGACTGGGCGCTTTCCTGGGGGCGTCCGATGAGCCGCTTCACTCGCGTTGCTCGCTCCAG
>NZ_JBSSFD010000064.1:0-16789 GCF_054062295.1 Lysinibacillus sp. TE18511 | reverse complement strand
ATTGTACTTTTTTTGACTCATGGTCGGACACGTCCTCTCTTTACTCAATTCTATTGATTTAACCGAGGTGTGTCCACTCATCTATAATACATCCAATTTAACATGTGTTCAAAAATATTCGCTTTATGTATATATTCATCAAAGGAATATCACATAATATATTGATTGTAAAATGTACGATGGAAATGAAAACTACGGACGGAGAGATATACAGTTATGAACTTTTTACAAGTAGGAAGGTTAATTAGAAAACTAAGAAAAGAAAACAATATAACCATGGTTTATTTTGCAAAGAGGATTAATATTTCTCAACCTTCACTATTTCGAATAGAAAGTGGGAATCAAGAAGTTACTTTTACTTTGCTAGAAAAAATATGTAATGAATTTGAAATTTCTATGAGTAGTTTTTCTCAATATTTGGAAGAAGAGAAGGAGATGCAAATATCTGAGGGACACGAAGGAAAGAATCTAGACATCGAACAAGAATTAGACATAGAATTAATCAAAATGCTTTCAACACTATCAAAAGAACAAAAAAAGGGTTTGTACGTGTTTTTGTTACCTTATGTTAAGGATTAACTAATACATACAGTAGCTATCACTTTAAACAGGTTCAGCATTTAGTGACAACCAGTTTAATGATGCGAAGAATTATGCGGAATGGCTTACATTTAACAGAGCGTTAGGAAGTTTTCTTGGTAATACAGGTCTAACTTCTATGAATCTACATCACCGGAAAATAATCTAACAATCATTTCCAAACAATACTCATATGGTTATAACTGTTATGAAATCATTATTTAAACTTGTATTAGAGAATTGCACTTATAACATGAAGTAGCTGAAAATTGTTTCCAATTTTGTGTTTAACTATATATACACTCATAATCTATTATTCTATAATAGACATAGGAATATTTTGTGTATTACAGAATAAATATGTAAAGGGTGTAGAAATTGTCTTTTGAAGCATTTCAAAGGTCTAGGGCCTTAAAAGTACTAAATACTATTCGAACTAGAGGCGTAGTTTGGCAAGAAAATAGTGCACCCAGCCACCTAGAAAAAAGAATCGATCTTGGCCATCTTCCCACATCTGCCGGACAAATTGATTATGATAAGAAAATCTTGGATATATTGAATAAAGATGATAATGAATTATTTTTACATGCTCAAGATGATTCTTTTGTTTTTGGTGATGGTGAATGGATTGTTATAATTGTTGCGAAAACTTCGGAAATTATCACAAGTTTTCCACCAAATTTTTATGAACGTTATTTAAGTGACGAAAAAGGGTATGAGTATTTAGGAAGTATTGAGGAGGTGCGAAATGCAAAAATATCTTGATATTTACGGAAAATCTTTAAGACATTTAGATGTTAGTCCTTTTGAATTTCTAGATATGTTAGATGTAAGGGATTACTTACATCTAAAGTACAATGAGTTATCTGAACATCAAAGATATGATCTTGAAGCTGAAGATATTTATTTGTTACAAAACGCTGAAGAGTTCTATCAGAAAATTTCTACTGTTTATGACTTCGGTAATAGCAAAGATATTTCCCCTGAACAATGGTGGTGGCACTTAGATAAGTGGCAATGGTTACAGGAAAATTTCGAGCTAGTACTAAAAAAAAGAAGACTAGTTAGAGTGTACGCTTAAAAAGGTGTTATTGTGACACCTTTTTTTATGTTCCTTGATGAATTCTATTGCGTCATAACTGTTATAAAATTAGAATTTTATATTAAAAAAACACCCTATAAGGGATATGCATGAACATTGACAATTTCACCTTCATGTACAGCTTCCATAATGCCAAAATCTACTTGTGCTTCACCCTCAGGGTGAGCCAAACGTTCATAACCTTTTGTGAATTCATCGTCTTTTGTAGCTCTCCATTCTTGGATAAAGTCGCAGACAGTCCGATAAGAACCAGGGAATTCCAATTTAATGAGACCCTCGTACATCTACTTGTTTGTTCGACGTAACTTTTTCTTTAGCTTGACATCCTCCTCTAACCAATCACCGACAATTTCTCCCCATTTCCCGTCGTACATCATACCTTTTTTTCTACGTGTTTTGACTTCAGGTAGTTGATCCTCATCACTGTATTTCTTGGCGGTACGCCAATTAATTGCTAATGTATTGGCGATAGTGGTAATAGATAATCCTTTTTCATTTGTAATGTTTTGATACAATTGACTTCAGACATTGCTAGCATCTTTTCATTCCTCCACTGTTGAGGATTCGACACTTACAGTAGAGGGACTTGGGGTGGCTGGCAAGTCCTTTTTTTATGCACTAAAAAAGTGCGAGACTCTGTACAAATACGTTGCACAGGTCTGCACTTTTATTTTGCAATAAACAGTCACTTTTTTCTTTGCTCTTTAATTATTTCCCTTAAGTCATCAACTGACAATGTTAGATCTCTTTTTTTATGAATCATACTATGACAATTAGAACAAAGGGGGATTAGATCTGTATTAGGATCAATCGGCTTACCTTCTTCAAGTTCTGATAGCGGTACTACATGATGTATTTCTATAAAGTGTCTCGCTAATTCTACACCATAATATTCATTAAAATTAAAACCACACGCTTTACAAATTGTCCCATGTATCTCAATTGCTTTGGCACGATTTTTGAGACTTCGCTCATATTTTATATGAGTTTTAACTTTAATCATGCCTTCTCTATCAGGAATGAAGTTCTCTTTTACTGAATTAGTTTTATTCGCCTCTACATATAAACCACTTAAACCAACAGACATAGTAAAAGAGGTCGAGAATATAAAAATACTGGGTTTACTTGAGTGAATCTGAAAATCCACTAAATATACTTCACCATAATATTTAAAAGGAGTATGATGAATATCTCGATAAAATAAATATATTGATTCACCGTTGGATTGTGCATCTATCAAACGTTTATCATTTGTATGACTCGTTTCTCCTTCCATATGTAAAAAGCCCTCTTCAATAAAATAATCTTTATATTGAGTGTCACTTTTCTGTTTAATTTTTGTTACAAAAAGAATTATTTTCTTTTCCTTTGCTGGAGTTACAATACCCCTACTAATTGCTTGACGACTCTTATAACCCCATAACTTAACTAAAGTATCTCTGACATATTCCTCTCCAATCGATAAACTCCCCATATCTAATGTCATGCATTTGTCTCCTTTATTTTATACTTCTATATACCAATAAATACATTATCCCCTAATTTTACTTAGCAGGTCTTATTTAATATATTTTGTATAAAACTACATACTTTAATAGCCCATCGTCGACTATCAAAGACCCTATACTTCCTTATTGACTACAATTAACGTAGCCTCATAAGGACCTCTTTATTCAGGCGTAAATTGATCCTGTTGTATACGATTATTTTCAAACAAATTCTTATGTAACCCATACACTTTGTATTACCACTAAATCCATGTACCTAGCAACCTATCACTATTCACCATTCGTTAGTCATGCCAATTATTTTTATATCTAAGTTAATACGTAAACTGAAAATATCTTCGCGCTTAATACTACCAATGTCCGTACTATACTCATTTTCTACGTTGCGTACAAATACTAAACGGCCAGCTAAACGACTTCGATCTCCAAAAGCACTGACAAGTTCAAACACCGGATTCAATGATTTTTCAAAACCTCGATCATCTACTAGAATAACAATTTCATCACTATAATCATAAAAATCATATCCATCTGCATTCAATATCTTCCTCAATTCCTGTTCAAGAATATCCTCGTTTCATTATGTAATTGCCGAACTTCCGCTTGGACCTTCATAATTTGCGGATCAAAATATAACAAATATACCTGTAGCATAGTTCACCTCATTAATATTATTTCAGTAAATTTTAATACTTTTAAAACTTTTGGGCCCCATTTTCCCTAAAAAAGTAGTAATATATATTATAGCATACAGGTATGCAAGAACCTTTGTTCGTTTTCCGGCGTCGGTTTTTAATATAGGAGATGATAAAATGATTTTTAGAAAAGGAGAATTGTTTAACGGTCCAGGTGGTCTGAGTCTAGCTGCTAAGAATGCCATCGTTATACATCCTGAAACTAAGGAAGAGTTCCGAATTGAACATACATGGTCAAATGATTATGATCAAAATGCTTGTAATACATTTTCATTAAATATTTGTGGTGAAGAAGGACACCCTAGTGTTATTTGTGGCCCTGTTGAAAAGTTACCAATTGGAGACCGTTCATTAATGCCTGATATAGATTGCTTTGCATTCGGTTTTCCATGTAATGATTACAGCCAGGTTGGGGAAAAGAAAGGCTTAGGGGGCACATTTGGTCCTCTTTATAGCTACGGTGTAAAGGTATTGAATGAATATAAACCTAAATTCTTTGTCGCTGAAAATGTTGGCGGCTTGCAAAGTGCTAATGAGGGACGAGCTTTCATCAGAATCCTAGAAGAAATTGCGAATCCAGGTGATGTTGAATACGTCGTTACACCTCACTACTACAAGTTTGAAGAGTATGGTGTACCACAAGCACGACACCGTATTATTATTGTAGGCATTCGTAACGATTATGCTGAACAAGGAGTGGAATTTAAAGTTCCTGCACCAATAACACCTAATTCTGCAGATTATAAAACAAGTAAAGAGGCGATTGAAAACCCGCCGATTCCAGGAGATGCACCAAACCATGAAATGCCTCGCCATTCAGCAAAGGTAAAAGAAATGTTAAGCTATATTCCACCAGGTGAAAATGCTTGGTACATTGGGATTCCAGAAGAGTTGCAATTGAATGTAAAAGGCGCACGCTTAAGCTCTATTTACAAGCGTCTTGATCCAACACGTCCGGCATATACCGTAACAGGTAGTGGCGGTGGCGGTACGCATATGTACCATTGGGAAGAGGAACGTGCACTTACAAACCGCGAAAGAGCACGTCTACAAACGTTCCCAGATGATTTCGTGTTTACTGGTAGTAAAGAAGCTGCACGTAAACAAATAGGCATGGCTGTACCACCTGCTGGCGCCCAAGTTGTATTTGAGGCTATTTTAAAATCATTTGCAAAGATCCCATACGAATTTGTTGAACCAACAAAGAAGTTCCAACTAGAGCACTTACAAAAAGAGAAGTCAAAAAAAGTAGCAAAAAGCGAGATCAATGCTGAGAACAAACAATTAGCTTTCAATGGTATTTAATATTCAATAAAAATGAATACCTTTATAATCATATATTCAAAATAAGCAGGCGTAGAAGTTTCTACGCCTGCTTATTTATATTTGATTCAAATCTATCGCACCCAAAAATCAGATTGTTTAAAATAAATTTTCATTTTCTGCACATATTAATCCTTATAAGGATTAATATGTGCGATTTTAATTTGCAATAATATTTTTAGTTGCATAGTGAGGTGGGAAAACAGTTGAACAGTCAATCCAATTTCAATAAAAAATCGATGATTAAGCTAACGGAACAATACTTAACAACCACAATCCTGCAAAAAAATATTGTTGGCTTTCTGCAAGAAAACACACATAAAAAGCATAGTACAAAAACATTATTAGCTGAACGCGCAGGAAAAGCAGCGAATACAATCTACAAAAACATTAACGAATTGGAACTATACAATGCCTCGAGCCTATTAAGGTATTGGATGGCTATGGTTGATGTATGTCGGGAATTAGACGTAGAAGAATCCAAAATACCGAGTTTAAACGATTTACTTTCAACGTATCGGGAAATTTTATATTTTCTAAACCACATCACAACTGAGGACCAAATTGAAATACTCATAGACACTCACCGTGAGGCAATTCTAAAAATCATCACATTTTATCATCCTCGTAAGAAATTACTAACAGACAAAGAGGATGAATTGCTCAAACAACTAGAGGCGCATCCTACAATCATCGAGGCCTTCGCACAATCTGAGCAACAACAAAAACAGGCAACATTAGAAAGGATGAAAAAGAAATGAGTGAACGTAAAGTATGGTTTATTACACGCCCCGAACGTGACCCAAAATATCATGCAGATGCGATTATTGCATTAGCAGAAGCAACAAGTAACTTTACAACAAAGTGGCAAGGTAATCGTGAAGCTCATAAAAGGTTTGAAGAAGTACTTGCTAAAAAAGGATTGAAACGTAATAACATTAGTAACGATGGATCTGGTGGTCGTACATGGTGCGCGATGCTTAAAACATTTGCATATTGCTACATTGATCATGTAGGGTATGTAAAGCCTACAAAAGTAGGTCAGTCACTGATTGACGGAATAAAAGAATATGAAAACGTAAAAAAACAAATTCTTACATTACAAATTCCTAATGCCTATTTTTTAGAAAGTGGCTTCCGGCCAAAATTTGCTTCTACATTTCATATTAGGCCAGCACGTTTTTTAATTCGTGTTGTACAAAGCCCCAAACTCAACTTCTACGTCACAAAAGAAGAAATTACGTATTTTATCTTAACAGCGCAACATGACAATGCATTACAAAACGTAATCAATCGTATTTTGACTTTCCGTTCAAGTGATGACATAGCAAAGGAAGTAATGAAACAAGAAATTGCGGTCGAATATGATCATCGCGCACGAAACGATCACGCTGCACGAGATTACTTCCAAGCTCATTCTGATGTAGCACACACATTTATGATGCTTTGTGATTACACAGGACTTGTGGAATATATTCGCGGGGAAGCCTTAAAAATCAATCCAGATTTGATTAATGAAGCGCAGAAAGTACTTGCCTATTATGATGAGCGCTACCCTTTTAACACACGTTATTTAATCTCTTCTGAACGGATGGCTCAAAATAACGGGTTGGATATCGATAGCTATAAATTTAATAAATTCGGGTCTATTAAACCCGCAAGTAATCTAGGGAAATTGCAAGATAAAGTTGCTGGAATTATCAATGATCTTCCCAGTGCCATCGAGATGACAAAGGATGAGCTACTCCCCCATTTTATGTCGAAATTCGGTCCTAAATCTAAAGATATTGTAGATAATCTGGTTATTAGTAAACCCGAATTCACAACAATCCCTCCAGAGTTTGTTGAAAAATATTTAGGAGTACTGTCGCCACGTGAATTTGAAGAAGAAACAGTCAAAATCCTGAAAGCGGTTGGTTTTGAAGTGGAATATCAACCTAAAATCGCTGGTAAAACTACTGAGATTGAAATTTTCGTCCAATATGGAGATCATTGCGGGATTATCGACACGAAATACTATCAATCTGGCTTCCCATTGTCTCAGAACTTGGCAAGCTACATGGGAAGTGAATACATCCCGAACTACTTCAATTACGGCAATAAACCCTTATCTTTCTTCGGATATGTTACTTCTTCTACCTATACAGGAGAAAAGAAGCTACAGTCTATCACAACATTAGCTGAAAAACTAATTCACCAACGTATTGAGGGATTTATCATGCAACGAGAAGTCCTAATTGGCTTCCTCGACTATTGTTTAGAAAACGAGTTACCAATAGATCAACGCATACAGATATTTATTAACGCTATTCAAAATCAAGGCATTCATCATTTTAATGTAGAGGACCTTTAAACAATTTCTAATATTATTTGAAATGCTTTAACCAAAAAATTCATAAAGTTAGGGGAGATTTTTTATGCCAGCATCAGGGAATACCTATATTACGACTTTAAAAAGAGCACATTTAGAATGGGGATCTCATAGACATACTAATTCTAGAGGAACTGTGTATGGTGAAGGGTATTTACACATACCCAGACCTATTGCAAGACAATTTGGCATATACAATAGCAATCAGCAATCAGCTAATATTGTCTATAACTGTAATTCAATAGATGGATTTTTAATAAACGAAACTTTAAAAGCTTCCGGTTCTAGTGCAGCTGGAGATGTTTATGCTAAACAATTTCAAGGTAATGGGAATTTACAATTACTTGGCGACTGGTTCTACCATTTGAATGCTCAAGTCGGAGACAGAGTAGAAATAACTTGGACTAGTCCGACTGATATTGAAATTGAGCTCATTTGAATATATTTCACCGCAATCTAAACTACAACTAGATTCTTAAAACATAAAAAAACAGCCAACTCATGTTCATAATATGTATTCAATAGAGTTCAATTCAGTAGTGTAAGAATCCTCTTTATTTTGCGCCTAGCCACCCGATTTCCCATAAAACAGAAGAGGTTACCTAAATAATGTGGTAACCTCTTTATTGTTTTAATCTCCTATTTAAAACTCTTGTTATTTAATATCACCTACGAAAACATATTCAATTCTAATGCCTGTCCATTAACTTTATATTTCTCAAGTAAATATGATAATTGACAACATCCCTCACTCCTATGAGCTGTCAGAACATCTATAAAAAAACAAAAATGCCACGTTTAAATACACATATACCTTTGCTTACAAATCGATCTCATTATTATTCAAATCACTATAGCTTATACCCCAGTTAACATTGATTACAGTAGTAATCTGCTTCTTTGGATTAAATTTCAAATGAGGATTAGAATAAACCTCCACTGTAGGTTCATCACTAAAACATTCTTTTACTAATACAAGGTGATAATCTTCTTGTTTTTCTGCTGCGATCGACCATTCTTTATCTGTAAACAGTACACCTCCATTGTTTCCCGACAAACCTTTTACTTCAAAAACATGATCTGTATTTTCAACTTCAAAATCATACCCACATCCTATATCACGTGTATCTACTAAAGATGCATGGGGATAATGTTCAGCAAACCAGTCCATAAAAAATGCTTCAGCTTTTTTTCCTGTTACACCACGTGTCGTATAAGTAGGTGCTTGTCTAGGAACATTAACAGGTGAAAAAAGCTATACCGATGATCCTTCATCTAATAAATCCAATACAATAGCTCTTAGTGCTTCTTCACTTAGGTGGTCAAAATTATCAACAATTTCTAAGTTACTTTTACTCAACTCAACTTGATGCCAGCCTGCTCAATGTCCAAATAAGGGATCAAAATCATCTCGCCTATTCTTTACACTGTTTCCTTTATAACCTAGTTTTTCACCTATTTCATCATGTGCTTGATTAATTCTTGGTATATCCAAGATTTGCATAAGCTTCCCTATCAAACTTAGCTAAATAGAATGCTACAATTAACAATTTTTCTCTTTTCTCCACCATATATGCCCCTTCAAATTCTAATTAATACCTTAATATGTTATCATAAGTTAAATATAAAACATTCTGGAAGTGAAATATTATGAAACGAGATATTGTCAGACCTAACGTAAAAAATTTCATAAAATCTTTAAGAGATATGGGATATAATTTTGAAATTGCAGTAGCAGATATTATAGACAATAGTATTACTGCAAATGCTAAAGAAATACATATTCAAACCTTGGATTCCCCAGAAATCACACTTTCTATTTTAGATGATGGTGTTGGTATGTCTGAAAATGAATTAGTCGAAGCAATGCGATTAGGAAGTAAAGATCCTGACAATATTCGAGATGATAAAGATTTAGGGCGATTCGGCCTTGGCTTGAAAACCGCCTCATTTTCACAATGTAAGCGGCTTACAGTAATCACTAAGCAAAACAACAATATCCATGCACGTCAATGGGATTTAGACTATATAGTAGAAGAAGATGATTGGTATTTAAATGAATTAAAAACTGAGGAATTAGCCAAGTATCCTCAATATAATGCATTATTAACCTCTGAATCAGGTACTCTAATTATTTGGGAAGCCTTAGATAATATTGAACCTAGTACTTTTACAAATACTATTTACTCGCTCAGAGAACACCTAGCATTAGTATTCCATCGTTTTCTGGAAGGCGAATTTTCAAAAATCAATATTACAGTAAATAATATTCCTATAGAACCTTTTAATCCTTTTAACGCAATAAATAGTGCTACTCAAAGACTCTCAGGGGAAAAATTCCAACTTTCAAAACAATATGCTTTTGTTAAAGTTTATCCATATATCCTACCTCATCACTCTAAAGTTAGCCGATATGAATATGAGAAATTTGCAACTACTGAAGGTTATACAAAAACACAAGGTTTTTACTTATACAGAGCGGGTCGATTACTTGTTCATGGAACATGGTGGGGATTAGCAAAAGTTAATGAAGCGCACAAGCTTGTGCGTATTAAAATTGATATCCAAAATGACCAAGATCATATGTGGAACATTGATATAAAGAAATCAATAGCTCAACCTAATAATAAAATCAAAAAAGATTTAAAGAGAATTCTATCGACAGTATTAGATAAAGGTTCACGTGTTTATACAGGGCGAGGTAAATCTATCAACAAATCTAGTTCTGTACCATTTTGGAAAGTAACGATCGATAATCACCAAATTAAATTCATTGTCAATAAAGAGCATCCATTATTACAACTGGTACAAGATAGCTCATCAGAACCCGAAATCTTGAACAGTTATATGAAATCTCTAGAAGCATACTTACCTATTACTGCAATCCAATCACATTTAATTGGTGCACCACATAAAATTAATCAAGAAACGTTAATCGACGAAGATGAAATTACAAAACTCGCTTCTAAGTTGAAAGAAATGAATCTAAGCGAGGAACATTTGAAGTTAATTTTAGATACGGAGTTATTTAAAGATAAGAAGGAGCTGATTGAAAATTGAATACTATAGATCAAAAAATATCAAACTATAAACTTATAAAGGATTATGCTATCGCAAGCTTAGAAAGAGCTGAAAAACCGCTCAAGCAAGGAAAGATTGAAGAGCTATTAATTGAAATTAATACCATTATTACAGAACTTCCACCTGAAATGGCTACTAAGATAATTACATTTAGCCAATACGATTATATTGTGAATCTAACTGAGGACGAATATGCCCTATTAGAAAAAGAATTAAAAGGTTCATTTGATGTTATTCATAACCGAGGAAAAGCACTTACCGGCAAAGAACAACGTAAACGGGATGACAAATGGTGGAAGCGTTTTAAATCAGAAAACGAATTATATTATTGGGATCGATATGAAAAATTCATTTCTTCTTCATTACCATATGAGTCAGTAAAAACAATTAATGTAGATACCGATGAGATCATGGGTTACTTAGCTGATCCGAAAGAAGAACAATTTGAGCGTTATGGCATGGTAGTAGGACATGTACAATCCGGTAAAACAGGCAACTATTCTGCATTAGTAAGCAAAGCCGCTGATGCTGGATATAAATTTATTGTAGTTATTGCAGGCGGATTAAATAACTTACGTAACCAAACCCAAAATCGATTAAATGAAAGCTTTATAGGGAGAGACGGGGAAAAAAATATAGGCGTTGGAAATTACAGCAATACGATACTTTCTAAAAGACCTGTAAGTTTAACATCCTCACTGTCTGATTTTAAAATAAACGATGCAAACAAAGCAAAACAAGGGCTTGATTTAGATATGGGCGACCGCCCCGTTATTCTTGTTTTGAAGAAACATACAAAAACATTATCTAATGTAATTGATTGGATTACATCCCATTATCACGAAGAAGTAAAAGACCATGCAATGTTACTTATTGACGATGAAAGTGATTATGCATCAATTAATACGAGTAATGAAAACACCCCTACAAAAATTAATTCTAAAATTCGTGAGTTATTATCTTTATTTAGAAAGAAAGTATATGTGGCTTATACAGCTACACCATACGCAAATATCTTTATTGACTATAAATCTGAACATGATCAATTGGGGAAGGATTTATTTCCCGAGGACTTTATTTATTCTTTAGAAGCACCTTCAAATTACTTCGGTGCAGCAAAGGTATTCTTGGATCCACAAAAACGTTATTTTGTAAATGTAACGGACCATGAGGACATTTTCCCAACTGGTCATAAAAGTGATTTATTAGTTGAAGATTTACCAGAAAGCTTACTTGAGGCCATTCGTTTATTCATGCTTAATGTCTCTATTCGTCATTTACGTAGACAAGAAGACAAACATAATAGCATGATGATCCATGTTACTCGCTTTACAAGCGTACACAACGAAATATATTTTGAGGTCTCTAAATATTTAGAGTTTATGCAAAAAACTATAACTATACATGGTGGAAATCCTGATAACCCAAAGCTTAAGGATCTAAAAGATACTTTCAATAAATACTACGATAACAAATTGGAATTTACTTGGGAGGAAGTGCTCCATAAAACAATTTCATCAATTAAGAAAATCGAAACTAGAGAAGTACATAACAACAGCCGTGTACCTCTTGAATATGACGATAATTATCCAAATAACTATATTGTAATTGGAGGTACAAGTCTTGCGCGTGGATATACATTAGAAGGCTTAAGTGTAAGCTATTTCTTACGAAACACAATTCTTTACGATACACTAATGCAAATGGGACGTTGGTTCGGCTACAGAAATCAATACGAAGATTTATGTAAAGTGTTTATGACTGAAGATTACTTCAATAAATTTGCGATTATTATTGAAGCTACTATTGATTTAGTAAATGATTTTGATCGTATGAGAAAATTACAATTAACTCCGAAAGATTTCGGTTTAGCGGTCAAGCATCATCCCGATAGCGGTTTACAAGTTACTGCACGAAATAAATTAAAGAACACTAAAGATATTCACTATGATATGTGTCTAGATGGGCATTTAAAAGAGACCGCTTGGTTATCTGCTAACGAATCGACTGTTTCTTATAATCTAAATGTAGTAAAAAATTTAATTTCGCGTTTACCTCTTGAAAATCGCCAACATTCATTTAAAAACAATAACAATATACAAAATACAGTTTGGTCGAGTATCCCTAAAAATGTTATTGAAGATTTTTTAGATAAATTCAAGTGCTATAACGTAGATGCCGATGAGTTCGGAATGTATTCACGTATGCCGTTACGTTTCATTCAACAATACGTACAAGACATTAATACAGAATGGGATATTGTTGTTCACACTGGTAATAGTACAGAAGAAATTATTATTAATGATTATTCTTACGGTACTTATCAGTTCCGCAATATTGATTTAAAAGGTACGCGTTTCGAGTTCCGCAATCGACAAGTGTCATCTGGTAACTCTGAAGAAGCTACTCTAACAAAGGAAGATATTCTTGAAATTAGAGAAATAATGAGCGAAAAGAAAAAACAAAAAGCCAAAGTGAAATCAGGCGAACTTGAAGAACTTGAAAAACGATTAGAAGAATTCTCAGCACGAAAAGAAGCTCGATCAAGATTAAAACGTCCCCTACTCATGTTGCATTTGTTTAAACTACAGGTACAACAGGATGGACAGGTTATTGAAGGAAAAACAAACATTGAATTGGCTGCGTTTAGTATTAGTTTCCCTACAATCATTAATAGCGGCAATAAAAATATTCGATTGAAAGTTAATAAAGTGTATTTAGATAATTTAGAAAGAGAAATACAAGAAGAAGGTGATTTTGATGACATTGAACTTGACTAATCCATGGGACACTATCGAACCTAATAGCGAGCGTCTAATTGAAACAAATAACGACAAATATGAATTCTATTGGGGGATTGAAAAAAATGGGGATTATGCTTTTTATATCCCCATTTTTTCACAAGACAACTTGCCTCAAACCAATATTAATATTAAAAACTTAGACATCAACATCTTTGAATCTTCAACACCTAACAAATATGTATGGGTAATAATTTTAAAAGTCAAAGAGCAGTGGAGTATCTTTAAAAAACTATGCGAAGATTTATGTTCAGTAAGCGAAACAGCTACCAATGAAAAAGCTCTAATTATACAAGTCCAACATCGATTAAAACGTTGGCAAGATTTGCTATCAAGAAAATTTGATAGTTTCCCTCTTATTAAACAAATGGGGATTTTTAGTGAGTTGTATTGTCTATTAAATATCGTTGCCCCTAAAATCGGATTACCTACTGCGATATCTGCATGGGTTGGTGGGGATTACGATAAACAAGATTTCTTACTGAATGCTTGTGCTTTAGAAGTAAAATCGTATCGTACTTCAAAAGGTGAAATTGTACAAATTTCATCAAAAGAACAATTATATTCTACAAAGGAGTACTTATATTTAGTTACTTATGCTTTAACGCAAAGCGATGATGGAACTAACATTCAGCATATTGTTGAGGAAATCGAACTTCACTTAAAAAGAGCGTTGGATTTTTCAACATTAGATTTATTTGAAAATAAATTAATAGAGTGTGGTTACTCGAGTGTTCTATTCAAAGAACATGAATTAACTAAATTTATTGTAGATCGAGTACATATTTACGAGGTTCAAGAAATTTTCCCAAAAATCATTCCAGCTCAGGTTGCTCCCGAGATAGTATCACTAACATATAAACTCGATTTAACAAATTGCCAACAGTTTATAATCGATCAAGAACAGATGATATTTTCAAATGATGGAGTGAAGCTAAGTTGATTAAGATTGAAGAATTTCATCATAATTTTATTCAAGATATATTTGCTACTGCTGATAGCAGAGCATTAGGTTATAAAAAGGCCTTTTTTGAAAACGTTTGTGACGAACTTATTGCAACCGGCGAACTTCCGGAAGATGTGCATGATGCATATTATCAATATTTAAAGGGTCGTTTCCCAATGGAAGTAAGTGGATTTTCTTATGACGAGGAACGTGAAATATTGTATGTTATTACATCTACATTCTTTCAAGATGATAGACAGATAGAAACCCTTAGTAGTAAAACGATTGAGCAAATGCTAAAACGAGCGCGTAATTTTATCTCAAAATCTACAGATAATTTCTATTTAGAACTTGAGGAGACTTCAAATGAATTTGAGATGGCTCATTTTATTTACGATAAGTGTTATCAAAATAAAATAAGTAGAATAAAAGTCATTCTTATATCTGATGGGCGTATTTCTAGGGCTTATAAGCCAATAATTCTGGATCCATTAAAGAAAATCCCTATAGACACTTTAGTTGTTGATATTGAATATCTATTTGGAAATTTCAATGCTCAAAATGCGGATTCTGCATTCTCAGTGGATATAAATTTACCAGCTTTAATAGTACCAACAGGAACTGAAAAATATATTTCATACTTAAGCTATTTGTCCGGCGAACAAATTTTTGATATTTACGAAGAATATGGAAAACGCTTATTAGAGCAAAACGTTCGTACATTCTTACAATTTAGAGGTGGAGTTAATAAAGGAATCCGAAATACCATTAACGGAGCGCCTGAAATGTTTTTTGCATACAATAACGGAATAACAGCTACTGCATCAGCAGTAGATTTAAATGATAAAAATGAGATTATAAAAATACATAATCTGCAAATTGTAAACGGAGGTCAAACAACTTCATCAATTTATGCTGCAAAAAAAACTCATAAGGCGGACATATCGAATGTCTCTGTACAAATAAAGTTGTCTGTAATTAATGATCTAGATAAACATTCCGATTTTGTATCACGAGTTGCTGAATATGCTAATACACAAAACAAAGTTAACAAGTCTGATTTCTTTTCAAATAGTCCATTTCATAAGGAGTTTAAAACGTATTCAAAAAGTACTTGGGTTCCTACGAATACCCAAGAAAGACATAAGTGGTTTTATGAGCGTGTACGTGGGGAATATTTAAATGAACAAGCATATGAAACAAAAACTGAAAAAGATAAATTTGAACTTATGTTCCCTAGATCTAAAAAGATAGAAAAAACATTCTTAGCTAAATCTGAGATGGCATGGTTACAAAAACCCCATATTGTATCTCAGGGGGCTCAAAATTCTTTTATAAGTTTTGCAGACTATATAAATGATAAAATTGAAAAAGATAACTTATCAATTACTGAAAAGTACTATAAAGATGCTGTATCACGCATTATAATATTTCAAAAACTAGAGAAATTAGTTTCTGCTTCAGATTGGTATGATGGCGGTTTCCGAGCAAATATAGTAGCTTATACAATTGCTTATTTTTCATATACTGTAAGCAAGACGAAAAAATATTTTAATTTCGAAAAGGTGTGGGAAACTCAATCAATACCCCAAGACTTATATAAAGAATTTGAATCTTTGACTGAAGAGATTTTCAGCTTTATTGTGCACCCCCCAAAAGGGCACGGAAACCCAGCACAATGGTCTAAAAAAGAAGCGTGTTGGAAACGAATCCAAGAGAATCAACTTAACTTTAATATTCCATCTCATTATTTGTTAGATAATACAGAACAACAAATTATAAAGAAAGAAGAGAAAATCTTAAAGAAACAAGATAATTCTATTGAAATTGAAAAATTTATTATATCCGTAGATTTTACTGAATGGATCAAGCTATTTAATTATTTTTCAGAAGAAAGCAACTTAAGATCAATAGGTATTACAAAATTAGGGATTTTAAAAAGTATGGCACATGGTAAAATACCTTATCCATCAGAAGCTCAGTGCAAAAGTCTTTATGAAATATATCAAGTAGCTAAAAATGAAGGGCTAATATTATAGTAGCCCCAAACACGGATATAAAATATTACTTTTTATTATCGTCTGATACAATGTATGCTCAGACTACTTCGTAATGATTAGAATTTCAACTTAAATTTAGGACATAGTGTAATATTCATTTTTTGCACTATAATCAACTATTTAACCATTGTTAATAGCCAATAAAAGAAGCCTCTTAAATCGCTTGAGTGGGCTTCTTTTTATTGGCTATGTTTATTAACCTTGGATGTATTATAGATGAGTGGACATACCTCGGTTAAATCAATAGAATTGAGTAAAGAGAGGACGTGTCCGACCATGAGTCAAAAAAAGTACAATAAAGAATTCAAACAAACAGTAGTCGA
>NZ_JBSSFD010000063.1:0-17252 GCF_054062295.1 Lysinibacillus sp. TE18511 | reverse complement strand
TCCCCAAGGAGTCGCCCAGTCTCCACTCCAATCAACTTATATACAAGGCATACGTCTTAACAAATGTCACCCACAACTTTTGGTGATGAGCCAAAACTCTCAAATTTTGTGAATACTTGGAAATTAAATTTTCATTTAGTTGCAATTCTACTATTAAAGCAAAATAAAATCGAAGAACGCTATATTGAGTCAATGATACACTCCATTGAACTAACCGAACTGTAAATAGCATTGATTTTATCATCAATGCCCTTAGCGAAAATTTATTTTTTCAACATTTTAAAACCACAATCACGGTAGAAAGCCCTTGATAATTCTTATTAGAATCATCGAGGGCTAAAAAACTCATTATTAATTTTCTTATTGTTAACCATCTAACATTCATTTAAATTCATTACTTCTTTCATTAATATCACGTCCTGACATTAGATTTAATATCTGTAAACCATCACTTTTCATGCCACTATTAAATTTAAACGGAACTAAAGAGACAATTCCAATTAAGTACGAAAAGATAATATATCCTCTATATAAGTCTGCCCATTCAGTATTACCAAATATCCAAATCAAGGTCGCCGACAATATATTAATTAATGGACCCCCTAAATATAGTAGAATCATTTTTTGAGTAGTTATTTTATTTTTAAACTCAAAATAAATCCGCCCTGAAAACCATTCTCTTTTACTTATTTTGAATTTCTTATATTCAAGTAATGAGTCACCCTCGCCAAATCCGATATAAATAATTTTTCCACCGAATATCTTTACAAAAATTGCATGACCAATTTCGTGAATAATAGTAACAATTGGATAATAAATAACAAAACATGAAACATTGACCACTATATAATTAATATTAACCTCTCCCCCCTTGCTTGTATTTCAGATTAATATAAATAAACTTCTTATATTTACAACACCATATATTACGGTAATGGTCTAAGTAATTTGATTCTTCAACATAGTTAACAGATAATTGATAGTATCATTTACTTAGAATTTATTTGCTATTAGACTAATGCGGAAAACAACAATTTTGAACCACTCGCTTTTTATTAGCAGCTAAGATTATGGATTTCATTTCCTTTTGAATCCATGACCGCTAGCAATCGATATAATGACCGTAACAATACTTGTTTTTATTTATAGTGGTTATTAACATCCTATGCTAATTTTCAAAACAACAAAAATCAGAATTTGTTGTTATTTCATATAATTCTGATAATTTATCAAATTTATGTTTAAATTCGGCTATGTAAAGCAGAATAAAATCGAAATTTTATTAAAATAATTTGCTTTGGTTTAATTCATTACTATAAAACTGTGGGCCTCGCTAAGAATTTGCGAGGCTTTTTTAATATGCCAATAGTACTTATATAGCGATACCCCCTACTTTTCCCACTATATAAATAGAGAAAATTCATTGCATAACAGACTAAATACTTAGTAATTTAGAAATATTCAGGACAATTTGAACCCTTTTTCCTGTAGTAAAATGTAAAAAATCTGATAGTATTTAATGGTAAAATGAATAATTTACTTACTTTATTGGTATTATAGATTTTTATTTTTTTATTGTAAATCTGTAGATTGTACAAGTTTACTAGTTGAATTCAAAAAATATCGTCTGACATCAGACAAAATAACACTTATTACCGATATGCATGATACAACAACTGGGGGTACTACTATTGAAAAAATTAATGATTGGCTTTTGTTTGATAGCTTTGTTATTAACTGGCTGCTCAACGGCTCAGACAGAAAAATCGAAAGAAGAATATAAAATAGGGATCCTGCTTTCAGATGCTGGTCTTGGTGATGAGTCGTTTAATGACTCCGCTTTTAAAGGGCTTGAGAAAGCACGTGATGAGCTAGGTATTTTGTTTGATTATAAAGAGGCACCTGATGGCAATTACGAAGAGAAGCTTGAAGAACTTGTCTCAGAAAATTATAACGTCATTATTGGTCTTGGCTTCTCTGTACAGGAAGCATTGGAAAAGACAGCAAAACAACATCCAGATCAACAATTCATCCTTATCGATGCGCAATCAGAAGTTGAAAATATCATTTCAATAACATTTAAAGAGCAGGAAGGAAGCTTTTTGCTTGGAATGGTTGCTGCAATGACGAGTAAAACTGGAAAAATAGGATTTATTGGTGGTGCAGATGTTCCGGTTATCCATCACTTTGAAAACGGCTTTATTGAGGGAGCTAAATATTATAATCCAAATATCGAAATTATTAGTGAATATGCCGGCTCATTTGATGATACCGAGGCAGGTGCCGCAATCGCAGAACGTTACATAAAGAACAAAGTAGATTTTATTTATCATGCAGCGGGATTCACAGGCTTTGGCGCCATTAAAAAGGCTGAAGAAATGGGTGTTTATGCAGCGGGTGTAGATATAGATCAATTTTACATTGCAGAAAAAACTGTCGTAACTTCTATGTTAAAAAATGTCGACCAAGCTGTTTTTAACATGTGTAAAACATTAGTTGAGGAAGGGCAAATTTCCGAAAAATCATTTTCATTCGGTCTAGCTGATAATGGAGTCGGACTTGCAGATATCCGTATTATCAAATTAACATCTGAACAGCAGGCTGCCATTGAACAAGCCGAAGAAGATATTGTCTCAGGTAAAATAAAAGTTACCGCAGAAAAGGAGAATAGCCAGTGACGTTACGAAAAAGATTATTTATGAACATCCTTATTCCAATTGCGCTTGCAATGGCTATGATTGGCTTTATTATCGTTCAAACATCTGATATTCAAACAACTGCACAAGATGATACAGCACTTTTGCTTGCAGTAAAAGAACTTGAACAAAGTTTAGTTGTAACAAGTCTATCATTAAACAATTACACTTATTTAGACAGTGAGGCCAATAAAAATGAAGCTCTGGCAAATTTGAAAGTAACAGATGCGAATTTAAAAGCACTTTCTTCTGTTGCCAAGGTACCTGAACATAAGGCCATTATCAAAAAAATCGAAGGTAAATACATAGAACTAGCAAAAGCTACAGAGACAGGTTTTCTTGCGAACAACCGTCCTGAAATAAAAAAACAAGCAATAAGAATTTCTGGCATTCTAAATGATATGCATTTACTGAAAAAAGAAACAAATGAATGGTATAAAGAAATAAATCAAAAGACTGAGCAAAAAATTACTTTTATTACCACGACTACAATCGTAGGAAGTATTCTATTACTTATAGTTACATCCATTTTTTCATATGTTGTAGCGAAAAGAATTACAAATCCGATTAATCAAATTGTGGATTGTGCACAATTAGTGGCCGCAGGGAATCTAACAATAGATACATCTTCCCTATCCTATAAGCAGGGCAGTCGAAATGAAGTTGATCAACTGACTGAGAACTTTTCCATAATGATTGACAATCTAAAAAGCACAGTACATTCCATTGACGATGTAGCTAAAAATGTTAGCCTATTTACAAAAGATGTGACGAGCTATATTGAAACCGTTAATGCCGGAAGTAAACAAATTGCTTCATCAACGGACGAATTGGCGAAAGGAAGCCTAACAATTTCAGAAGATATCCAATCAACGGCTATCCTTATGAATACGATGACAGATCAATTTACTACTGTTCAACAGACAAGCGAACAATCGGCGGCAAACAGTAAACTGGCACTTGCTGCTGTTCAAAATGGCCGTAGTTCCTTAGAAAAGCAATCCTCCATCGCGAAGGATATTTCATCCACATCAATTAACATTAAAGAGGCTGTTACTCAATTTTCTCAATTTACAACAGAAATTGAAGGCGCAGCTAATGTAGTTCACACGATTGCTGAACAAACAAATCTTTTGGCATTAAATGCTGCAATCGAGGCTGCACGTGCTGGAGAAGCCGGAAAAGGATTTGCCATTGTGGCACAAGAAGTCAAGAAACTGTCATTTGAAACAGAAAAAGCAACTACTCTCATCTCTTCTATGGTTACCCATATAGAAGATGGCATTATGCTTATTCTTTCTACTGCTGAGCATGGACATCAGCTTTCTAACGAACAATTACAATCGATGACCGATACAGAAAAGTCATTTGAGGCGATTGTAGCCCATGTTTTAGACATTAATGATCAGTTACAGCACCTTACTAAAGATATGGTGCAAACAACTGCAATGAGTCAGCAAATGAACAGTACAATTGAAAACATTTCAGCAATTACCGAAGAAACAGCAGCTGGCACAGAAGAAATATCCGCCTCTACTCAAGAACAGCTACTGTCATTCGAGAAAATTAGTAAAAAGGTTTCTGACCTTCAAGAAATGACAAATACATTGTCTGTAGAGCTTAAAAAATTCACATTATAAAGTAAAATAATCATCATTAGTTTCTTTGAAAAATCCCGAATAGCGGACACTTAAAAAGTGGTCTATTCGGGATTTTTCTTTTGTGAAATTGGTTATCAGTATACTATCGCTCGATTATTTATACTTTCTATTATCTTGCCCTTTTGCTTGCTCAATCATCTTTTGAATTTGTTCTTGTGTAAGTTGTAAAGATTGTTTTAGCGTCTGTGTCCTCTTGCTTATTGAAGCGCAATGATGACTGCTGGGATTAAGCTAGCTTCAGAAACCGGTTCAACTAGATAACCCCTTATATTATCTTGCTTAGACTTTTCTACAAATTCTTTTTGGCTATATGCAGTAATCAACAACACTGGGATATCCAGCTGACGACCAATCACCCCACTTGCTTTTAAACCATTGATTTTTGGCATTTCAATATCCATTAATACAAGATCTGGTTTTAGCTTAAAAGCGGGTTCAATCGCTCGATCTCCATCTCCTCCTTCTCCGACAATCTCATAACCATGATTCCGAAGCATCATTTTCAAGTCCATTCTGATAATCGTTTATCTTCAGCAATCCGAATCCGTTTTTTCATAAAACATCCCAACCTTTCTAGACAGAAAAAATATATCTTAAGTTGCTTGAATAAAACGCTACACGAATTAGGCAGTAACGATAAAGAATAAACCCTTATCATTACTGCCTTTTAAATTCAACACCTTACAAATAAAAAAGCCGTTACAAAAGCTCTTAGCAGAATTTTACTTTTGTGACAGCTTCAGTTACTATATATTACTTATTGTTTGTTTCCGCTGAATTAGTATTATGTTTTTTGGCTTTAAGTCTTCTATATCTTCTATTTGCTACTCCGAAAAAATCAGGTAACTAACAATGTAAAGCAGCAAAGAGTTTTTCTAGTCATTAACACAATAAGTAAAACTTAGTAAAAGATGTTTACAAACAACTTAAAGATGGATATACTTATAAAGTAAACAAAAAATTCTTAAGGAGGTCGAATGAAATGATCGTTATCGTTAAATTGATGTCATTGGTAGTTACAACTTCATTAAAAATGAAAATCACACATTCGACCAGATCGGAATGGATCGCTTAAGGTTTTTTTTGTAATTAAGCAGACCCATACCGCAGGGAGAAGTGTGCCCCTGCGGTATTTTTGTGCCTTTTTTCACCGTAGGGGAGTCTCTCTACGGTTTTTTTCATTTTTCATGGTAATTTAAGGAGGTGATAATAAATGATATTAAACATTTTTGCTCTCACGATAACTATTACAAAACGTGAGATCTCTCTTGAGGAAGCACTTCATAATGAAAATGTGAAAAAAATCTTTGAAGAGAACCGAAGAAAAGTAGAAAATTATATTCGTATTCGTCAATATTAATTTTGTTAACTAAAAAACATGAAAGGTGGGAATTGAGATGATTTATATGATCAAAAGACGTTATGCAGTTTTATGGGTGGAGAAAGACACAACCACCAGATGAAGTAATATAAAGTGACAATATAGCTATTTAATTTTATAATCTCAGTAAAGTTAACCCGTTCTAATCTAGGACGGGTTGCTTCAGGAGGTATTTTGCACTTTTTTAAGCGATATTTTACACATACTACTTGATGTAGTTTAAGAAAATGCGGAATTACAATGTTAGGGAAATTCTAATTCTAAATAGCGTAATTCCTCGATATTAAAATTGAATTTGGCAATTTTTAACTTAATTTCATTATTCTGCCC
Source organism: Lysinibacillus sp. TE18511 (assembly GCF_054062295.1). Lineage (NCBI taxonomy): Bacteria > Bacillati > Bacillota > Bacilli > Caryophanales > Bacillaceae > Lysinibacillus > Lysinibacillus sp. TE18511. The sequence continues at coordinate 11,184 of NZ_JBSSFD010000063.1, read as the reverse complement.
CATTAGCCATCCATGTAGCGCAATAAACAGCACTTCACCACAGAAAATGAAAGATGATTAAGTTCTTTCATGGGAGTGACATAAGGATTTTTAAACAACATTATTATTTTTAATGACTTTATTGTAAATTAAACATTATTATCTCTGTACAGTAGCGTCAGGAAAATGCGGATTTACAACGTAAAGGAAGTTTCAATATTAAAAAACCTAATTTCTCAGCATTAAATGAGAAATTAGGTTTTTTAATTTATAGAGAAAGACTTATAAGTATTTATCACTAATCACGTTCAAATGGTGTAACTCGTGCCCGACAATGCCATATGCAAAGGTACCTATCGAAACTGGGCTGTTCATTACAGTTCCATTACGATCCCATACTGCATCATCAATGGTTGAAATAAGACTTAACGTGTTGGAGCGTACCGTGTCTAAACCAGCTAGTAGCTGCTCCCAGGATAATTTGTTGAAGTTTGCCGCAGAAACGTATTGATTCTGATCCATTGCTGGGAGTGGCGCACTTTCATTTCGTGCAATGGCAAGCATTCGATACGACATCACACGTTCCACGTCGGTCATATGCCCAATTACTTCTTTTAAAGTCCATTTCCCTGGTGCGTACGCCTTCCTTGCTGACTCCTCTGATATGCTGCTCAAGAAGGTAATGGTCTTAGTTCGTTGCTTACTAAGTATTTCTTCAATATCTCCATCTGGCACAAGACTAACATACCTAGCATACTCTGGATTTTCAATAAATAATGGTCGTGGACGCACAAGAATCCTCCTCATCGGGAATAGTTAATTATGATTCTAGACTAATATTCAACAGTCAAGAAGATATTTCCTTTATTTGATATTTAATTTCATTACCGCAAAATAATTGCAAATCAAACAACTTTATTACCTCTGTACAACTGATTTATGCAGTTAATATAATACACATAATAATGGACTAATTCACTTTTTATTCACACTAACCCGCTCCGTTCGTTTAGTTTAGGTGCAGTCCTTCAGTTGCTGAATGAAGTTAAAAATAACAAAAGGACAAAGCGTGTTTATCCGTAACACCTGGATCTTTTCATACCCTTTGCTCCTATTAGTTGTTTCAATTGGTAATTATGCATCTAATCCTAAGTGTGAACGAAATGTGCACCCCTCATAATCAGCTCGGAATAACATCGCTAAAGCATAAATCTAAAGATTTTGCAGGACCACCTGGCACAGCGATAAAGCCATCCCATGCTTCCTTATCATAAAAAGTTACAATCTGATTCACAATATCTTGTGGTGTACTAATTGCTACAAGATGTGCAGAGCCAATTACTTCTGAGCGTCCGCCGAAGCTTTAGATCCACAGATGTTTTCTGTGCGGAGCGGCAGCGGCAACAGGGTTTTATCTGCGCGAAAGCGGAGCGGCAGCGGCAACAGGGTTTTATCTGCGCGAAAGCGGCAGATGTTTTTTGTGCGAAAGCGCAGTGCCAACGTAGCGACAGCAACAGGGTTTTATCTGCGCGAAAGCGGAGCGGCAGCGGCAGATGTTTTTTGTGCGAAAGCGCAGTGTCAACGTAGCGACAGCAACAACAACACGAAGTTAAATAAAGAGTGGTCCAAAGTAAAACAAATTAAAATAATCAAAATTAAAAATTTTTCTTGTTTTTGTATTTTTTATATAATACAATTCTAACTGAGATTGAAAATCATTATTAATTACAAGGAGTAGAAAAGATGAATAAAAAGCATTTTCTTTTATTCTTCACAATATTTGCAGCGCTATTTGTATTAGCTGCATGTGGAGATAAAGCATCAGACAACAAAGAAAAAGAGACTTCGGAGAAAAAAACCGAAGAACAGTCAACAACACGAGAAATTAAACATGCTCTTGGTACAACGACAATTGAAGGTACACCAAAACGTGTTGTCACACTTTATCAAGGTGCAACAGATACAATTTTAGAATTCGGTGTTACACCAGTTGGAGTAGTAGAATCTTGGGCTCAAGCACCAATGTATAATTACATAAAAGATGACTTAAAGGATACAAAGTTTGTTGGTCAAGAAACACAACCAAATTTAGAGGAAATTGCAGCGTTAAAACCAGATTTAATTATTGCAACTCAAATTCGTCATGAAGAAATTTATGATCAGTTATCACAAATTGCGCCAACTGTTGTAAATACTACTATTTATGATTTCAAAGAGACAGCTACAATAATTGGTCAAGCGTTAGGTCAAGAAGAACAAGCAAAATCATTGATTGGAGATTGGGAGGCACGCGTGGCAGACTTTAAAACTAAAGTAGCCTCTACTGAGAACTGGCCATTAAGTGCAGCTGTCTTAAACTACCGTGAAGACCACGCTCGTATTTATGTGACAGGCTTTGCTGGTTCTATTTTAAATGAATTAGGCTTTAAAGGTCCGAAAGATTTACAAGGTGAGAATTTAGAAATTGTAAAATTAACAGATAAAGAAGGTATTCCACAAATGAACGCCGATGTTATCTTCCAATTCATGGAGGATAATGCAGCTGTGAAAAAGACACATGAAGAATGGACAGCACATCCTTTATACAAAAACTTAGATGCTGTGAAAAATAATCAAGTGTATACAGTTGATGAGATTATTTGGAATTTTGGTGGTGGCTTACAAGCGGCTAACCTAATGTTAGATAATCTATATGAGCATTTTGAACTTGAAAAATAGGATGAAACAAAGGGAACGCAATTCGCTTCCCTTTTTTCTGTGAAAGAAGAGGATACATAATGTTACAAGCAACTCTCTCAAGAACACTTGGATTGATTGTACTTCTAGGGATCGTAATCGTTTTGTTTTTCTCTAGCCTTGCATTTGGACAAACAACCATCCCATTCTCCACAACATGGGAAGCGATTACGAATTATAACCCGGATAATACAGATCATATGATTATTGGTACGTCACGTTTAACAAGGGCTATTATCGCTTTAGTAATCGGTATGAATTTAGCGATTGCCGGTATATTTGTCCAAACGTTAACACGTAATCCGTTAGCAGCACCGGACTTAGTTGGAGTCAATTCAGGCGCTATTTTTTTTATCGTACTTGCTATTACTTGGTTTGATGTCCAGTCGTTAATGCACTATATGTGGTTTGCATTTTTAGGGGCTACTGTTGCCGGTGTACTTGTATTTTTCTTAAGTAGTATAGGAAGAGACGGTATGACACCTATAAAAGTAATCTTAGCTGGTACTGCTTTATCCGCATTATTTATATCCTTAACACAAGGTCTACTAGTCATAGATGAGCAATCCATTCAAACAGTCCTTTTTTGGATGTCAGGTTCTGTTGCTGGAAGAGATTTGGATATGTTATTGCCAGTATTACCTTACATCCTTTTAGCCTTAATAATTAGCTTATTTATAGGAAAAGCAATGAACATTTTTAGTTCCGGTGATGATGTTGCGAAAAGTCTAGGGCAAAATGTAGGTTTACTTAAAGTGGTGATGGGCGTTCTCATAATTATTCTAGCAGGTGGCTCTGTTGCAATTGTCGGATCTGTAGGATTTATAGGACTCATTGTACCTCATATGGCAAAAGGTCTTGTTGGTATGGATTATCGTTGGATGATACCATATGGGGCACTTCTAGGAGCAGCACTACTTTTAGCAGCCGATGTAGTGGCACGCTTTATCATTGCTCCTCAAGAAGTACCTATTGGTGTAATGACAGCCTTAATCGGTGGACCGTTCTTTATTTACTTAGCTAGAAAAGGAGTGTCTAAACAATGAAACATTGGACATTTCGACTATCGAATGGAAAAGTATCTTTTCAACTGTCGCTAAGATGGTTACTCATCATGTTCGTGTGCTTTTTGGTTGTCGGAACTTTATTTGTTTTAAGCCTTTCAATAGGGAGTAACTGGATTCCCATTGTGGACGTATTTTTAGAATTGACAGGATACATTGACCAACATAGTTACGTAGTAGAGACGCTGCGATTACCACGAGTATTATTAGCGATGTTAGTAGGTGCTTCATTAGGTATAGCAGGTCTTATTTTGCAAAATCTAGTACGTAATCCATTAGCTTCACCAGATATTATTGGTATCACTAGTGGTGCTTCATTAGGTGCTGTATTATTTATTATTTTTGGGACTGGCATAGTCAGTATGAAGTTCTTACCGCTTGCTGCGATTGTCGGAGGTATTTGTGCAGCAATGCTAATTTACATCATCTCTTGGAATAACGGAGTTACCCCTATTCGACTTGTATTAATTGGTATTGGTATATCTGCTATTTTAAAAGCGAGCATTACATTCTTTCTTGTCTTAAGTGAAACAGCTACTACAACAAAGGCTTACATATGGTTAACAGGTAGTTTATATGGAGCAAATATGAGCGATGTGTTGGCGATGAGTCTATGGCTTCTGATCCCTTTACCCGTCCTATTAATCTGGGGAAGAAGTTTAAATGTAGCAGAGTTAGGTGATGATATTTCTACTAGTATGGGGATCAATGTACAAAGGCAACGCTTTTTATTTTTAATGTGTAGTGTAGTATTTGCGGGGACAGCAGCAGCATTTGCAGGTGGTATTGAATTTGTTGGACTCATGGCACCTCATATTGCAAGACGGTTAGTTGGTAAATCCTTTATTGGGCTTGTTCCTGTAACAGCACTTGTTGGGGCATTTATTGTTATGTCAGCAGATTTAATAGCACGATCATTGTTTTTACCACTTGATATTCCAGCAGGCGTATTCACTGCTGCAATAGGAGCTCCCTTCTTTATTTATTTATTATTTCAAAATCGGCATCGATAGGAGGATGAAACATGCTTGGATTACAGACGAAAAATTTATCATTACAATACGGTGACTATTCAGTGATTCAAGATTTGAGCTTTCAGATTCCGGCAGGGAAAATTACTGTTCTTGTCGGTGCGAATGGAAGCGGTAAATCAACACTTTTACGATCACTTGCTCGTTTATTGAAGCCACAGACAGGCGATGTATTAATAGATGAACAAAAGTTGCAATCTTTATCTTCTAAAGAAATAGCACAACAATTAGCGATATTACCTCAAGGTCCCCTAGCACCTGAAGGTATCACAGTACAACAATTAGTCAAACAAGGGCGTTATCCTCACCAACGATGGTTTCAACAGTGGTCAGAAAAGGATGAAGATCTGGTGGAAAGAGCAATAGCCGCCACACAGCTCCAACTACATAAGGACCGTGCAGTTGATTCGTTATCTGGGGGACAACGCCAGCGCGCATGGATTGCCATGACACTCGCACAAGAAACACCCATTTTGTTATTAGATGAACCAACTACTTATTTGGATATGACTCATCAAATTGAAGTATTAGATTTTTTGTTTGAATTAAATCGCTCTGAACAACGAACAATTGTTATGGTTTTGCATGATTTGAATCTCGCTTGTCGCTATGCAGACCATTTAGTTGCCATTCATCACCAAACAGTGGCTGTACAAGGCCCTCCAGAGAATATTGTCACAGTAGAAATGGTTCAAGAAGTATTTGGTATGGAAGTAGCAGTATCGGAGGATCCTTTCTTTGGAACTCCATTATGTATCCCGAAAGGAAAAGGAAGGTATATAAAATGAATTTAGAGCCTTATGGCGTGGAAAAGCACCCCTCACCTCAAGGTATTCCTTTACATCAATTATTAAATAAGGATACTTTACTACCAATCATTAAACAGTATGGAAATCATTTGAATACTCCTTCCTTAGCTGTAGCAGGTTCTCTATTTTTAAAACGTTATGCTGTTTTAGTAGCAGCTTCGAGTCTGGATTATTATGGACTACAAAAGAAAAAAATGGATTGGTGGTCTACAGCTCGACTTGATGTAACATCATATAAATTGCTAATTGAAGAAAATCCAACAGCACTTTTTGATGACTGTTGGAAAAATCGCATTTTCGCTCAACATTTAACACCAATGATTACCATCATCAGCGAAGAATGTAAAATTTCCTTAAAGATCCTATGGGAAAATATCGCTGTAAGGCTACTTGCAACTCTTCGTAAAAATGAAGAATCATATACTTTAAATGAATTAAATGAACATTTTAATGAACTTACATGTGCTGAAACTAGTTGGATAGGTATGGAACAAAATCCTTTGCAAACTTTTCTTCAGCGAAAAGAGACATGGAGTGAAGTACCAGTTCGAAAAACATGTTGCCGATACTATCAAGTAAATACAAAAGCGGATATTCCATATTGTAAGAACTGTCCATTGAGGACATAATAAACCTATGTTTTCCTAATCAACACGCTAGATCATGTGCTATTGTAGAGTTTTTACTATGGACAGATCACATAAAGAGAGAGCATGTTTTTTCACTTAACATGCTCTCTCTAATGTTTTATTATAATTCTCTCAAATATACTTTATTAATATGACAAACTTCCTGCAATAATTAATCCTACCGTAATGCCCACTGCAAATAAGCTGAATCCTACTGCAGTATTTCCTTCTTCCACTTTTTTCTCCAAGCTTGTTTTGGGTGTTAACACGTATTCAATAATCAAATACACAACTACTTGTGTGACAATTCCGATTAACCCCCAAATAATAGCATCCAGTATATGAACACTTGAAGACCATACTGTATATAATGTGATGCCTAATCCAATCACTTTTCCCCATAGCTTTAATGCAACAGCCATATTGCCTTCTTTAATTAAGTTCCACTCTGAAAATTTTGTTGTAAAAGCAAATGCAACAATACCAATCAAAATGAGAATAAATCCGGTTCCTGTATATAATAAAAAATTTAAAAAACTATCTGCTGAGAAAAATCCCATTCCATACACTCTCCTTTTATATCAGAAAATTCTTACCATTTTCTAATAGCCTATTGGTAAAAAATAAGATCCGTTATCTGTAATTTGTCCCCCTGCGCGAATGCCAATTGCACTTGCCTGACCATTAATATAAAAGCTACCATACATATAATGCGCTCGTTTGGGTCCTTGTTCTGTTTGAATAATCGTTTGTGGTAGCTCGATAAACTGTTGATAAACAGAAAGTTCATCTTTATATGTTTTATGAAAATCTTCCGCAATTTTTTTACCTGTATTTGAAAAAATTTCGACAGTGTCTCCTTCACGACCAAATGTAGGCTTTTTCACAAAACTTTGTCCCTGTTGTAAAAAAACATCTGAATCTAGGTAGGTTGGTAAAAAGTATTTATGTATTGCGTTATGTTCTTGAGGCGTATAAAAAGAATGTTGCTCCTCATGAAGCCCCCATATAAGCGCCATTATTGCCTTGGATTGTAGTAAAAAAGCAGAAGGAGGATTCACAACGGCTAGTTGTTGTTGTTCCACTAGTTTCATTAACGATTGACCTACTTTGTCTTTCGTTATAGGATCTACATCATGTATTAAATGTTCAATAGGATACGTTTGTCGATATAAAACATCGATTTTTTCTCCGTGTATATCATATAGACCTTGTGCTATAACAACTTCTTCACTTTTTAAAATCGGCTCATCTACAAGTTGTAATTGATGAAAGTCCATATACTGACTTTTTAATCCCATGAGTTCCTTTAAATACATGGTTGTCAGTTTATCCTCTTCATGTTCCGAATGGGCTGCAAAAACAATATTGTTAGCTCCAGATCTTCCCATCGAACGAAGCGACGACGTTACAGCTTTCAACATTGCTTGTTTTAACTGATCTTCGCATCCGTCGTTTGGATTTTTCAGCTCAAACTGTTCACACACTTTTCCATTCACAAAAAAGGTTTCTTTTATAAATGTAGGTGTATCTGCGTTTATTTCCAGCAATTTCACTTGTTCATCCGTCACTACTAAATCTAAACGAGCGATGACACTTTCTACCGGGAGTGTTTGCAAACGGATGAAAGAGTGCGTTTCAGTTGGAAATCCAAGACGCAACAACGTCTCATCATCTAGCATCCGCAACAAAGGAGCCGATTTATAAAAAATATGGCCAATCTGTTCGGTCGCCTGGCGAATCTTATTGATCGTTTCAGCACTTTCTCTCTTAATATCAAATAGAGCATATTCCATACCATATATATCATGCCAAAAATCTTTTATCTGGCTAAAAAATTGTTGTCGATTCTCACGAAATCGGTTCATCTTTACCCTCCAAAGCCGCCTTTTGAACCACTACCTATCCCTGATTTGTAATTCGTTTTATAAGTTTTATAGTCAGCACTTGTTTGTAATGAATTTTTTGTTCCGTAATATTTCCCACCATAGTAGTAGCTACCTGCATGAGTGGAATGATGATCATCACAATAATACGTACCCGTTTCATCATCCCAATCCCAATCATCGCAATCTGTTCCAGTTGGCTCTGCATATCCCCTTTCTTCCCCACAAGCAGTTAACGTTAACAAAGCCGCAGCTGCCAATGCTCCTGTCATCATTTTCTTAGTCTTATTCATGCTAAAAATTCCCTCCCTATGTGATAAGCGTATATCCTGTTGGCTTAACATATAAAACATACACACCTTGGTCTTCATCAATTTCAGCTGAGTCCCGCTCCCACTCCTTGCCTTCGATATATGTATATACGCTGCCAATAATGCTTAAAATATCTAAATGATTGGTCATATATTCAAATGTAATAAGCGGATAATTTTTATAGGCATTTAATTCACGAATTTCAAGTTTAATCCCTTCATGTACGTGTTCTGGCATTTCAATTGGTGTTTCTTCGTATAATTGTACATAAATAACGAAGAGCTCACCCTCAATCGCAGAAGACAGCTGTTTATAGGTCTTCCCTTCTTTAATAAAAAATTCACATTCTCTTCTTGTTAAAATTTGTGGTAAATCAATATTAGTATAGTAATAGATTGGTTCAAACTTGTCTTTATCTTTTTGCAAACGATATTCTAACATTACACCTTCAAATTGCATAACACACTTCCCTCTATAATTACTGATGTTTCTTCGAACTGCCATTACAAAATTGACTACTGTATTTTGGATCATCACCAAAAGTAGTGGATGACATTTGTTTAGATTTATGCCTTATATATAAGTTGATTGGAGTGGAGGCTGGGCGACTCCTTGGGGATCAGCGTCACAGATGAGACCCTGGAGCGAGCAACGCGAGTGAAGCGGCTCATCGGACGCCCCCAGGAAAGCGCCCAGTCGGAACGGAAATCAACCACACGTTTTGGTGATGAGCCGTATTTTTATATTTATGGTAGATTTTCTTATCCATTGGCTTTTAATTTTTTATACGACTGTGAATGATAAATAGTTTCATATTTTTCAACTAAACCCCACCTTTAACTACTGGCCAATGAATTTAGAGTTTAATTGAGCGATAAAAGGATTTTTTTCTATTTTCGCTGATACATTCTAGTTTTTAACTGATTATAGCGTAGGCTACTCGAGTGCTCCTGTCGCAAAGCGAAGCGTCAGCGACAAATGTTTTATCTGTGCGAAAGCGAAGCGTCAGCAACAAAGCGAGTAGCCCGTAGCGGAAATCAGAGCTTTCTAATTAATCGTGGTGGATAAAAATGGTTTATCAACACACCTGTTATATTATTATAATAAAACAGTAAATTAAAAAAGATGTAATATTCACGAGTAAACTCCCTTTCAAGTTTATCTCTTTGAATGATTACATCTATTTCTTAAAACATTATCGTACAAAATTGCAAATTTATTTAATCCAATTATTTGGTTTCCAATCGTTTGCTATCCATTGTGGATCTGGCTCTTCATATGGTGCTGACGCCATTAATTTGTCTTGTGCCCATATCGCAGCTTTTGAGCGAATCATTTCATCAAGCAATGGTTGCACGAATTCCTTTGGCTCAGTGTGAAAAGCGTGAACAGCAAAATCGTAAAACCACCCACAGCTGAGTAAATAAGGCGCAATATCTTGCTTCGTTAATCCATTTTTCAACATTAGCGTAAAGGAAAAAATTCGTTTACATGCATGCCAAGCCATTTTTTCTGGTGACTCCATCCATTTTTCAATGCGTTCTCTTGCTTTATCAATCATTACTAATGGGTCGTCGATCGCACGCCCATGACCAGGATATGCTTTTTTTATCGAAAGTTTAGCGAGTCGCTCTAGACTTTCATAAGAGCGTCCTAAACTGTTTGCACCTTCTCGAAAAATATTTAACCATCCAACATCATTGTGATGAAATAAATCGCCACAAATTAAAATCTGCTGTTTTGGCTCGTATAAAGAAATATGTCCTAATGTATGTCCTGGTGTATGTAAAACTTGTAAAACACTATGACCCGTATGAATCTCTTCTTCATCTACAAGTAACTGTTGCACAACATATTGTTCCACTGGTTGATCTAAATAGTGGGCACTACAAGTTTCGAAATCACAACGATTAACCATTTTTCCTTCCCAAAGATGTGCTGCAATCGGTAGGTTATATTGCCGCTGAAAATAATGATTTCCTCCAACGTGATCGCTATGATAGTGAGTGTTAATAATGCCATTTAACTGTTTTGGTGATATCCCTGCTTCGATTAAAAGTTTCTCAGTTCGAACTATATCGCTACCAAATCCGGTATCAATTAAAAATGATTGATTATCTTGAATAACAATACTATTGGCACTCGGAAATGGACGCTCAAAAAATAGGATTTCTGCAGTTTTCATATGGTAAACTCCTTTAAATGTTATAGAATAATACCTGAAAAGCTTCCCTTTAACACTTCTTTTTCAAGTTGATTTGTACACGTAAATGTTGCAGTAATTGCCGTACGATTTTCTCCATCCGGTTCATACTGTTCAATTATTACTTCACAACGAATCGTGTCATCACTAAAAACTGGACGTAAAAATTCGTAATCCATTTTACGCGCTAACACGTTATGATCACCTCCAACTTTCGTTGGAAGCGTTGCTGTTAAAAGCCCATGTACGACAAACCGACCCTGTTCGTCTGGTGTGATATGATGAACCCCTTCATCTTTTGATACCCTCGTAAATAATTCAACATCCTCTGTTGTAAACTTACGCTCAAATGTAATTTTTTCTCCCACTTGTAATGCCATCTATGTCCCCCCTGTAAAAAAAAAAAAAAAAAAAAAAAAAAAAAAAAAAAAAAAAAAAACCGAGTAGGAGGGAGTGATTAACTCCCGACCTCTCACACCACCGTACGTACGGTTCCGTATACGGCGGTTCAATTAAGATGAATAACGCAAAGTTT
>NZ_JBSSFD010000062.1:0-18047 GCF_054062295.1 Lysinibacillus sp. TE18511 | reverse complement strand
CCCAAGGAGTCGCCCAGTCTCCACTCCAATCAACTTATATACAAGGCATACGTCTTAACAAATGTCACCCACAACTTTTGGTGATGAGCCAAATACTGTTTATAAATAAAGTGAAAAAATATTTTTTCTTCATCACTAAATGGTGGAAACCGTTGATACATCAATGTTTATAGAGGGAGTTTAGCATAAGTAGGATTCTTTTGTTATTTTGAGAATGGTGCTTGTAGTAGAATCCGATTCTCAATCAGGTTTTTCAAGCTGATAAGGGACTTGGATGGTCCGAACTTTATAATAGAATCTTGAAATTGACCAATATCCTCTATGGAAGCAGTTTGAATCTTGATCATGTAATTGTATTCACCACTAATTCGAAACATATCGGTTACAACGGGATTTCGTTCGCAAAAATCCACCAGTGCTTGACATTGCTCTGTTTTAATAAGAAAGAATGCCGTGGTCCCTCGGCCTAGCGCCTGATGGCGAAAGGTTGCCGTATAACCCGAGATGATGTCTTTCTCCTCAAGCCTTTTTATTCGTTCCCTTACCGAGGGCTGGGACATGGACACATCTTTACTTATTTGTGAAATGGAGATACGTGCATTCTGCTGAAGAAGACCCAAGATGTGGTAATCAGTTTCATCCATCCAATGTTCCATATATAATTCCTCCTAATGTATTTTCGAAAATGAATAAAATTAATTGATTTTCGTTATTTTTGGAAAGTGTAATACGATAATTTCCTTTTTTATTGTATGTATTTCCTTACAACACTATTCTATACTAAATTCATCAGAAAGGGGAAATGATATTTGAATATCAAAGGTCTTGCTCATATTGCAATTCAGTCAAAAGATTATCCGGCAACAATCCGGTTTTACATTGAAGCATTGGGATTTAAGCGTGGACATCATTGGAGCCTTCCTTCGTTTCAAATCAAGGAAGCTTCGATGCTGATCTCTCCCGACGGCCGAACATGTCTCGAGGTTTTTGATGACGATGCTGTCATTCCAGCACAAGGGAAGAAAGCGCGGTCGGAAGAGGAAGTTGCTTACGGGGCTATGCTTCACCTAGCGTTTTATGTGGAAGATGTCGACAAAGCGTTTCAAACGGCACTTACCCATGGGGCAAAACCTTATGTGGAAGCAGACAATCTAGCTCTCGGAGAGCCTCCTCTTATTATCAGAAACGCTCTAGTCCATAGTCCTAATGGAGAGGTTATCGAATTTATTCAGGATGTGGACTTTGATATAGAGTCCCATAGTTCAGTGAAGTAGTTCAATAAGCTAGTGGCAATCTAAGACTTTTTCCTATCCTAGACTGCCACTGTGTTCTTCTTGAACTCCTATGAAAGAACTTAATCATCTTTCATTTTCTGTGATGAAGTGCTGATTATTGCGCTTCATGGAGGGCTAACGGATGCTTTTGTTAAAAAAGGATTTACTAAAGACCAAGTTAATCTACAAAATGTGTAGAATTAACTTGGTTTTTATGTATTAATAGCAACAATCTATACGAAAACAGCCTTACTAAATAACCTTTCTATTTAAAATAGGAGGGTTTTGTTGTTTTAATAGTTACTAAGCTGAGCGATCACTTCAAATCCTTGCCTATTTATATCAAGAAGAAAAAATAATTTTGGAGAAGCTGAAGAGAACTACAAACAGCCTAATTAGTACTTTGTGATGATAAATAACACTTGAAGTAGAAAATATTAAATATTTGTAGCTAAAAATAACTTATCTATAAAAATGCCGTTATTTACAATCACTTCACCGAATTTTCTGATTATAATGGAAGAGAACAAATTATAAGGGGTTGATAGAATGTCAGTAAAGGTTAATCCAAACGTTGAGCTTAATCACCCATTATCACCATTATCTGAAGTAGAAATTGAAAAAGCTGTTCAAATAATCAAGGAACAGCAACAGTTGTCCGAACATATCCGATTTATGTCGGTGATGTTACATGAACCTAAAAAATCAGAAGTACTAAATTACAAACCAGGTAATACTGTAGATCGCCAAGTATTTTTAGTGATTTTAGATGATAAAGAATTGAAAACATTTGAAGCAGTTGTAAATTTAACTTCAGAAAAAGTTGATTCCTACGAACATATTCCTGGCGTACAACCAAATGTAGCCTTAGAGGAATTTGAACAATGTGAAGAATTAGTAAAGAGCCATCCTGATTTTGTAGCAGCTTTACAGAAACGTGGCATTGACAATCCTGAATTAATCATGGTGGATCCTTGGTCAGCAGGGAATTTTGGTGTTCAGGAACATGAGGGTAAACGTTTACTTCGTGCGATTTGTTGGCAAAAACAATCACTAGAAGATAACGGATATGCTTACCCTTTAACAGGTATTGTAACGTATGTAGACCTAAACAAAATGGAAGTTTACAAAGTAGAAGATCACGGGGTACGTCCAATTCCAACAACATCAGGTAATTACAATCCTGAAGTTGATGAATCAATAGTGTTTAGAAATGACTTAAAACCATTGGAAATCATTCAACCCGAAGGTCCAAGCTTTACAATTGAAGGTAATTTGATCAAATGGCAAAAGTGGAGTTTCCGCTATGGATTTACACCACGTGAGGGCCTTGTATTATACACAATTAATTACCATGACAAAGGCAAGGATCGTCCAGTTCTTTATCGTGCAGCATTATCAGAAATGGTTGTCCCTTATGGGGAACCAACATTTTCGCATAACACACAAAATGCCTTTGATGCTGGTGAATATGGAATGGGTCAATTAGCCAATTCGTTAGAACTAGGTTGCGACTGCTTAGGCGAAATTCAATACTTTGATGGTGTCGTTGCTGATGTTAAAGGAAATGCACGTACGATCAAAAATGCGATTTGCTTACATGAAGAAGATTACGGGATTGGTTGGAAACATACAGATTGGCGTACAGGCCATGTAGAAGTACGGCGCTCACGTCGACTAGTGATTTCATTCTTCTGTACAGTTGGAAATTATGATTACGGCTTCTATTGGAGTTTCTACCAAGACGGTACGATTGAAGCTGAAGTCAAACTAACAGGTATTTTAAGCACTGGTGCATGTGAAGATGGCATCCAAACAAAATATGGATCTGAGATTTCTCCAGGATTAAATGCATCACATCATCAACACTTCTTTAATTTCCGACTTGATACGATGTTAGACGGTGAAAATAACTCAGTAGTTGAAACAGAAACAGTTTCAGAAACATTGGGAGAACACAATCCAAATGCCAATGGTTTCTATCCTGTTTCACGTATCTTTAAAACGGAGAAGGAAGCATTACGTAATTTAGATTTAAAAACGCAGCGTACTTGGAAAATTATCAATAAAAACTCACTTAACCGAGTGAATCAACCTGTTGGATATAAAATTTTACCTGGCGAAAATTGCTTCCCATTTGCTCATGAAGAAGCAAGCGTTATGAAACGTGCTGGTTTCCTTAAACACCATTTACACGTTACGCAATTTGATGAAAGTGAAAAATATGCAACAGGTATGTATCCAAATCAACATGCTGGGGGAGAGGGACTTCCAAAATACGTTGAGAATAACCGTTCAATTGATGATGAAGATATCGTCGTTTGGTACACAATGGGCCATCATCATATCCCGCGCCCTGAAGATTGGCCTGTAATGCCAACTGCATACATCAATTTCCAATTAAAACCAGTTGGATTCTTTGATCGAAACCCAGCGATAGACGTTCCTAGACCGGACAAGAAGTGTCACACAACTTCGTCTTGTCATACGCAATAAAACGCTTAAAGGAGTGATTATATGCTACCATTCCTAAGCATGTTGGTGATTGTTACTTTTACGGTAATCACTAACCGTTTATTAAAACAGCGATTTGCTAATCATGGCATGACCAAGTGCTGTATCATGCTGATTTCTATGACAATGAGTACTGCTGTTGGGATGAATATGGCTACCTGGCTTCCTGATATGGTACTAGGTGCAATAGCATCTATTATTATTTCTATCGCATTAGGCTATTTACTATCAACAGGCTTACCAATGTACCTATTCATGGAAAGTGTAGGATCTAGTTTTATGGGAGCAATGATGGGCGCGATGCTTACATTAATGACCACCCAATATTTAACGTTAAGCATTATCTTTTTTACAATGATGTTTATTGTAAGTGCAATCATTTCTATCGGTGTATGGAATCGTGAGATGTTTCCTATCTTTATAAAAGCCATTCCAAAGCATATTTACATTGTGGCTGGTTTAATGATTTGTGTACTAGTAGTAAGTAGTTTTGAGATTCAAAATGAGGTACCTGCAAAAGAAGAACAACAGCATCATAATCATCATTAAAGGGGTCGATCATTATGGTAAAGGTAAATGTTAAACCGAATATTGAAGAATCTGGCATTCAATTCAAAAAGAAATATGACAATTTTATTGGTGGTGAATGGGTAGCACCTGTAAATGGAGAGTATTTCGATAATAGTACACCTATCACGAAAGAAGTATTTACACGTGTAGCTCGTTCAACAAAAGGAGATGTAGAGCTAGCATTAGATGCCGCTCATGAAGCCCAAAAAACTTGGGGGAAAACACCCGTAGCAGAACGGGCACGTATTTTACTAGCCATTGCTGATCGTATGGAAGAAAATCTTGAAAAAATTGCAAAGGTAGAAACTTGGGATAATGGGAAAGCGATTCGTGAAACGATGTATGCTGATATTCCATTGGCAATTGATAATTTCCGCTATTTTGCAAGTGCCATTCGCACACAACAAGGCCAAGTGACACCTGTTGATGAGGATACAGTAGCTTATCATTACCAAGAACCTATTGGTGTAGTTGGCCAAATCATTCCATGGAACTTTCCTGTTTTAATGGCAGCTTGGAAATTGGCGCCAGCACTTGCTGCTGGAAATAGTGTTGTATTAAAATTAGCAGAACAAACGCCAGTATCATTCTTATTCGTAGTTGAGCTTATTCAAGACCTATTACCAAAAGGTGTATTGAACGTCATTAATGGTTTTGGTGTAGAGGCTGGGAAAGAGTTAGCTTCAAGCCCACGTATAGCCAAAGTGGCCTTTACGGGTTCTACAGCTGTCGGCAAACAGATTATGAAATATGCATCTGAGAATCTAATTCCTGTTACACTAGAGTTAGGTGGCAAATCTCCTAATATCTTCTTTGAAGATGTCATGGATGCTGATGACGGATATCTAGATAAGGCGATTGAAGGATTAGTTATGTTTGCTTTCAATCAAGGTGAAGTTTGCACTTGTCCATCTAGAGCATTGATCCATGAGTCTATTTATGATCGTTTCATGGAAAAAGCCATTGAACGAGTAAAGCAAATTAAAGTTGGTGATCCATTCGATCTTGAAACAATGATGGGTGCACAGGCTTCAGAAGAACAACATAAAAAAATCCTTTCTTATTTTGAAATTGCCAAACAAGATGGCGCAGAATGTTTAATCGGTGGTGCCAAAAATCACCTTGATAATGTAGATGGATATTTTATTAAACCAACTATTTTTAAAGGCAATAACAAAATGCGTATTTTCCAAGAAGAAATTTTTGGTCCCGTATTAGCAGTGACTACGTTTAAAACCTTCGAGGAAGCGATTGAAATTGCAAATGATACAATGTATGGATTAGGGGCAGCTGTATGGTCACGTAATACAAACGTTACCTATAAAGCAAGTCGAGAGATCCAAGCAGGACGTGTTTTTATAAATGCGTATCATCAATACCCTGCTGGTACAGCATTTGGCGGCTACAAAAAGTCAGGCTTCGGTCGAGAAAATCATTTAAAAGCTTTAGAATCGTATCAATCGACTAAATGTGTTTTTGCAAGTTACAATGAACAGGCGCAAGGGTTCTTTTAATTTTACCTAAGAGTGAAGTGAGGGGGCGGCTTATTGAGCAGCTATTATCCAATCCAACCTGAATTGGTCCAAAAAACGTATTCTTATAGAGAACTGACTCCAAACAGCGAGTTAAACCAGGATATATTATTTTATTATGAGTTTGAACAAATAGGCATTAATAGTGATATTCATGTCATTCCTGATGCTTGCCAAGATTTAATGTTTTACATGGGCAAAGATCAAAAGGTTGTCTTAGGGAATACCCCGACTACACGTGGAATTTATTCATTTACCCCAAAAGGTAAATATTTTGGTGTTCGTCTAAATCCAAAACAAACAGTTATTCAATACAATTGTGCATTAAAACAAATTGTTCAACAACCGTTTGTTAATGTTGGAGTAGGCTGCACACTAGACTCTAAATTTATACAAGCTGTTTTTGAAGCAGGAGATTTCGAACAAAGAGTGCAGATTTGTAATGAGTATTTTTGTTCTCAAAAAAAGGAAAAAAGCTTGAGTGATGAAATTTTCGCTACTTGTTTTGATTCTATTATTGAAAATAATGGGCTGTTCTTACCAGATGTAATTCAGCATAAAACAGGTTATTCTGAGCGATACATCCGAGAACTTTTCTACAAAAAAACAGGTTTTGGACCAAAAAAACTAAGTAAATTCATACGTATTCAACTCTTGCTTCAACATTTTTCTTTTGAAGAGACACCTGTAAACATTGACCAATATGGTTACTATGATCCTTCACATTATTACAAAGAATTTAAAAGCTTGCTTATAATAACACCTGCTGAATATATAAAAGAATTTTTAGGTTGGAAAAATATAAAACGAAAGTTGCTATCTTATTAGCCCCTCAAAGCGTTCACTCTTTCTTATAAAAAACCCCGTAAAAGTTAGATTGGTGTCTAACTTTTACGGGGCATTTTGTGATTTTAAGTATATTTTTGCCGCAAGGGCAAGGATATACTTAATTTTATTTTAGGCAATGTTATATTTAAAAGTATTCATACATGTATAATATAGTATGACGTAAAGCATAAATTTTCTGTTTGGAAAGTTTATGCTTGAACACTAATGAATAAGCATAACTGAGAGGCTATTATACTGATTTAAGTCATTAATAAAGTCGCCACCATTTTGAAAATGTTTATTTATGTTAGTAATAAAGAAGAGATTTTGATGTTTGTACTTAAACTCCCATGAAAGAACGTAATCATCTTTCCTTTACTAAGCAGGAATTATCCGAGGTGTAACATCCACTAAGTTTGATCCTTACGGCACTCTAACACGTCAACAAGCTGCTCTAATGCTTGAACGAACATTAGAATATCTAAATGTTGAAAAAGGAAACTTTGATCTTGATTTTGCTGATGCAGATAAAATTTCAGAAGAGGCGAAATCTGTAGTAGCAACAATGCAAGCTTTGAATATATTTAGTGGAAAACCAGGTAATGCTTGGTACACATGTACAAACAAAAAATAACCCCTTGAATAATTTGTAAAAGGGGTGATTTTTTGAATTCATGTAATGATAACTGTACATGCAGTCAGTGCAAACTACATGGTGTTCCGGTATCAGGTAAAATGAAAGCGATTGATGCGTGTTTAATAAGACATGAACAAATCGAAGTACCCAAAAATTTGTTTCAGGTAAGTGGATCACGTGGCGGCACTGGGAGTGATAATATAATCCCTAACACATTTCTACCTATACAATTAATAGACACAATAATTCCACCAAAAAATAGTCTTATAATTAAAAAAACTAGATTTCATTTCGGCGACCAAAGAAATAGACTAGCAATTGACACGGACCCAATCGGAGGCACTTATATTTCAACATCTAATGAGGGTGAGGAAACACCAACGTTTGTCCTTTTTACCAACGGTTCCGATTTACCCATTTTAGTTACAATAAATATTTATTTCCACAACCCAGCTAACAGTGGTGGAGATGCAAATACTTTTCGTTATGATGGATGGTGGGTCGATTTCACAATTGAATAAAATGCGAAAAGAGGTTGGAATAAAACCTCAATAAATAACAAGCAGCCCAGAAAATTTTACGGACAGTAAAATTTTCTGGTCTTTGTATTTGAACATATAGTTTTGACATTGTTATTGAGCTAACTGAGGCTTTAGTTGAAGATTAGCGTTCCAGAATAATCAATCTTTATTATAAAAATGAATAGTGACAAACAGAAAAAGTAATCCTTTTGATTGGATAATTGTTTTGTAGGTAAGTACAAAAAAGAGACGTATCCTTTTCATCTCACTATTAATAAGTTCTAATCCCTATTCCAGCACTTGTTCCAGAAGCTGTGATTTTTAGTATTTTTATGATAGTTCATACTATCGGTATTAAAGAGTATGCAACCATAGAAATGGTTTTATGTTCTGTGGCTGTTGGATTATTAGCTCTAAAATTACCCCCATATTTGGCGATGAACAAAACAAATAACATTACATAATATAGAAACATCAAATATTATTTAAAAGGATGATGTATTATTTCTATAGTAAGAACCGGTACCCTTCCTAACGGAGAAATACATGACGGCTGGGAAGATGTTGATGTTATTTGGGACATTGATCGTTGGGAGAATGACGGGGGTAGAAGTGTTGGCACATGACTTGGCTACGGCCGTTGAATGAAAAAAATTTTGCATTGAGAGGGAGGCAAGCCAGTCTCCCTTAAAAATATTTGTACGGACAAGAATCAAATAAAAATTTTTCTACTGTCTTCTACAATCTTCTGTGGAGTGCTTTTATTAGCTTGCTTAAAGCGTAATCATATTTAGGTTGGATAGAGCCACGCACACTCGTTTTTTTGCGGGCCTGTTCTTTACAATTGTTGGGGCATGTCTTGAGTCTATAATTTGTGATGAATTTCCTGAAAAATAAAATATTTCAAAAGAAAGCTGAAACTATTTTCCTTGTTTAGCGTATTAAATAATAGAACACTAGGAGGTGAAAGTTTTGGAAGAAAAAATACAGGGAAAACAAAAAAGTGAGTTTTGGGAATGGGTAAAGGCAATTGCTTTCGCTCTAATGCTTACGTTTGTAATCAAGCAGTTCTTATTTACTCCAGTACTTGTTAAAGGTGCTTCTATGATGCCGACACTTGTAGACCACGATCGCGTGATTGTCAATAAAATTGGTCCAACACTTCAGTCATATGATCGATTTGACATTGTTGTTATTGAAATGAATGAAGAAACAAATTATATAAAACGTATCATTGGTCTACCAGGAGATAAAATCGAGTATAAGGATGATCAATTATACATAAACGGTGAGAAGTACAATGAACCTTATTTAGACCAATATAAGAATGAATTAAAGGATACTGGGACACTCACTTATGATTTTACGCTAGAGCAAAATTTAGGTGAAACTACCGTACCAGAAGGGCATTACTTTGTATTAGGCGATAATCGTCGAGTAAGTAATGATAGCCGAAATCCTGAAGTTGGATTCATCTCTGAAGAACAAATAATGGGGACAACTAATATCATCTGTTGGCCGATGGAGCATATTGACTTAAGGTTTAACTAGATTCATCTTGGACATCGTTGACACACAAAAAGCATCTATCATAAAGTTACTTAATCAAACTAGTTATACCGAGTAAAATCAGTACGATTAAGTATTATTTGTTAAGGCTTTCAGCAAACCTAAAATAAACTGAGTTAAATAAAATTAAATCAAAAAAATAGTTATGTGAGAAAATGTGTGAGCATTTTGGAGAGCAAGTGATCTGCTTCAAATAACATAAAGTAAATTAGATTTGATTGTAGTATCCTAGTAAAAGGGTAAACTTTAGTATCTACCACTTTATTCATAAGGCTTTACGTCACATTATTTGGGTGTAGGTTCGAATCCATCCTGGGACGAATCAAGGCTCAGATAGAACAAGTTTGAACCAATTGAAAAGCGCTTCGAATCCTTTGTTATCAAGGGTTTGAAGCGCTTTTTCTTTTTTTTGAATCCATTAGAAAACGATAGAAAATGAAAAGTTTCTACACAAGGAATGTATAGATTAAAGTGGAAGATTTGATTAGAATTTTATTTGTTATCTTTAGTTTTCGGAAATAAGAAATCAAGAAATCTGATTGAATTATTTAAATAAGTGGTTTTTTTATTTCTTAATGTTAATCACAATCAAACAATGTTTTTAATACTGAATTGTTGTACATGAGAAGTATATAGGTGCAGAGTTTTTTCCTTTTGTGTGAGCAGTGTGTTTTTTTACAATGCTACTATGTTATTGTGATAGTTCTTAAGAACTAATAATAAATAATAAAGTTGTTAACTGAAATAACCGAATGTTTAAGTTGTTATATTGGTAGAACAATTTGAATTAGAATTGATTTGAAATGCGCATTTTTCTTTGATTTTTCCTCAGCTGCTGACTTAAGCTAAAATGTGACCGCCTTCTACATGAAGAGCGGTTCCAGTTACGAAACTATTTTGTAGCAAGTATAGTACGCTTTGTGCAACATCTTCAGCTCTTCCTATTCGTTTCACAGGAAGTTTGTTTTCAACAGTAGCATAGAAATTATTACGTGCTTCTTCTGGCATTTTGCTACGGGAAGGTGTATCAATTATACCGGGTGAAACGATATTCACTCGGATTGGAGCAAGTTCTAATGCCAAAGTCTGGCCTAGATTCGAAACAGCCGCATTGACTGCACCTAAAATTGCTGAACCAGCCATAGACTTGTAGGCTACAACCCCAGAGAATAAAACGATTGAACCGTTTGATGAAATTTTCGGAGCACCGTATTTCGCTGCATAATATTGTCCCCAAAATTTATTTTCAAACAGTTGTCGAGCTTGGGCTGTATCCGTTTGGAGGAATGACCCACCGGATGTTTCTGCCGCACTAATCACAAGATGATCGAACTGGCCGATTTTTTCAAAGAAAGACTGTACTTGCTGTTCTTGTGTTGTATCTAGAGTAAAAGCCGTTGCTCTAACTCCTAGTTGCTCTTTTGCAATCCGTAATTTATCTTCGGAACGGCTGGCAATAATTACTTCTGCCCCTTGAGCTACTAGCTGTTTTGCTGATTCCAATCCAATTCCAGAATTTCCACCGATAATTACAACTTTTTTATTTTTTAACATGTTTTTACCCTCCTATGGGTTTACTTAATAGATTAAAAATTCAATACCTCTTGCAGGTGTATATCAAGTTCTGATACAAACTTTCCAACCTTCGGATTTTTGACTACATCATAACAAGAGAAACTCTTTAAAGGTTTCATTCCGAGAAATTTCTGTATACGATGTAAATGACTTAATGCATCTTCTAGACTGATACCTTCGAAAAATTGACTTGGATCGTTAAATGCTTTTTCAGGTGCATTCCAGGTAGTCGAAAACATATATTTTTTTTCAGTCAATAACCCGCCTTTTCCATACTGATCAGCACCCTTAAAAAATAAACCATAAGCATATACTTCATCCATATACGTCTTCAATAAGCCCGGGACACTGAACCAATAGATAGGTGTTTGGTAAATAACAATATCAGCCCATATAAATTTTTGTTGTTCTTCTTCGATTGTATATCCATCTTGAATAATTGTTGTTTTTACATTGTTCTTTTCGCTTAAAAAACTGACCAATTTGTCCATCAATGTTTGGTTCAAATTCCCCTCTGCTGAACTATACTTCTGGTGCCCGTTAATAATAAGTATATTTTTCATCTTTATCTAGCTCCTTTAATTTCGTGCTCCTTTAATAAACCGCCTAGCACTTAGCTGGTAACCAATAGCCCTGTTCAAATCGTTTGTTACATCTGGAAAAATACCCATGATAGCGACTCTATGGTACCGATAGCAAAAGCACTGATTAACAATGCTAACGGTAGTTTGTTTCGTTGATTTCACGTACTAATTTTAATCACCTCCTCCATAAAGGGATTGAATAATAAGTTCAACGATATTATATATATAGTAACTTCATTTAGGGAAGTAGTGATATTTAATACATTAAGTTACTAAAAATATACTATTGTGATATGATAAGGGAAACTCGTGAAAAAAATTTAGGGAGGATGTTTCAGATGAGTGTTAATGAGCCAGTCGTGTTGACGAAAGGGGCACCAGGTGAGACTTGTCCCATTGCTAAAACGCTCGATGTGATTGGGACTAAATGGACTTTTTTAATTATTCGCGATCTGCTTATAGAAGGAACAATGCGATTCAGTGACCTATTGAAATCAATGAATGGAATTAGCCCGAAAACACTTTCACTCCGTCTTAAGACACTAGAACATCATGGAATATTGAAAAAAAAGGTATTTCCAGAGGTTCCCCCTCGTGTGGAATATACGTTAACGGAAAAAGGAAAAAGATTGGAAGGTATTTTCATTGAATTAAAGAGATATGGATTAAATTTATAAAAGATTAAATATAGGTCATTCTTTAAATTTTGGTAAGTTAATTTTAATCCATATCAGACATGTTTTGACTTAAGGAGGACAATAGAATCAGCTACAGAAGTTTCTTCCAAAAGACGAATTTAATGTATCGGCCAGGTGTGGAAGTTCATGCTGAAATCGAGGATATCTATACAGAGGTTTTGTTCAAACTTTTTTATAAACAGTAAAATTTATTTTCAAACCTACAATATGTGCTTATGTGAATGGCTGCCAACATACTGGCGGCTTTTCTTATTGAAGTAACGTGCAGGTTAGTTGAAGAGTGTTGTTTAACTTGTGTTCAACAATCGGGCCATTATCTTGAATAAAAGTTTGTGGATAAATTAGGTATTTATGTTAAGGCATAGTGAATATTGTAATGAAGAATTGGTGTTCACATAATTATTATTAGACGCATTGGTGGCAGAAAGGAACGGTCAAATGAAAAGAGAAGAGAAGAGGTTTTAGCTGCCCTTAAAGCAGGAGAATTTAATGGTATAAGTCATATGCTGCGAAAATAACGGGTATTCGATTTCATGATTTACGTCATACACACGCATCTATCCTAATTTCTGAAGGTGTAGATATTGTTAAGGTGACACATCGATTAGGACATGCTAATCCTAAAATTACATTGGAAACATACGCTCATCTTATTCCAAATCAAGATAATGAAGTAGCGGATATTTTTCATTCCGTATTAAATTGTTTCGTGAGCAAATTGTGAGCAAATGTAAAAATGGGAGTAAGAAGCTATAGGTGAAAAGACCAATAAACATTATAATATCTCCGTTTATTGGCCGGGTTATTAAATGATTTAGAGTTAAGTGCATTGATCCAAAATGAATTGATGCTTTTTGTGTTGTATTTAATCTTATCTTCTTTTAAACTTAATCATTTAATCCTTTTCCATCAAGAATTTGCTGCGTGTATTTTTCAATCCTTGACACTCGCGTTTTGGATTGTTTAGGCTGAGAAAAATATAAAATATATGCTCTTTGCCGTCCTGGTGTCAATGCTTCAAAAGCAGTTTTCAAGGCAGGGATTTCATTGAATGTATTTTGCAGTTCTTCAGGAATTGTATATTCCTTATGCTCTTTCATGGGTACTTCTAAACCTGCTTTTTCAACTTCAATGGCTTCATTAATGTAGTCTTTAATGATGGTTTCCATTGCAACTATTTCTTGCACATTGGTGAACCGAATTTGGCGTGCAGCTTGTACATTTTCCGTTTGTTGGATTAGTATCCCATGTGTATCCTTTAACAGGGCTCCTTTGTGAAACAGAAGTGCACAATACTCTTTAAATCCGTGTATTAACACGATGTTTTTGTTTTCCAATGTGTAACAAGGATGCATCCACTTAAAATCCTCGGTCAGCTCACAGTCACAAACGATATTTCTCAACACCGAATATTCTTCCTGCCACTTTTTAGCTTTACTTAAAAATTCATCAACCTTCGGATTCATTCTATTATTTGTCATCAAGGAACACCCCTCTACAATTTTTTAATCAGTTGATACCAATTACTCTAATCGATTTATAATAAAACATTAAATAGTGTCATGTCTAGCTAGAAAACACTCTAAATTTGTTTACATTATTATGGCTCATCACCATAGCGTGTGGTTGAAATCCGTTCCGATTGGGCGTTTTGTAGCTGTCGCTTCGCTTTCGCTACATGAAAACATTTGTAGCTGTCGCTTCGCTTTCGCTACATGAAAACATTTGTAGCTGACGCTTTGCTTTCGCTACAGAAAACACTTGTTGCTGTTGCTTCGCTTTCGCATAGATATAAATCGTGGATAGAACCTTCGAAATGATGGATAGAAAGTTTAAAGTCGTGGATAGTACCTTTGAAATTTGTCGCTGACGCTTCGCTTTCGCCCAGTCTCCACTCAACTTATATAAATGGCATATGTTTGTCATCCAAAACTTTTGGTGATGAGCCATTACTATTCCTTCATTGGTAGAATATAGGATTAATAGTATATAATACTGAGGGATTATGTTTAGTAAAATTAAGCTGAGGGGGAGAATAATGAAAAAAATTTTTATTGTGTTACTAGCAGCATTTGTACTTGCAGTAGTAAATCCAACAAAGTCAGAAGCAAAAGTGATGTATGATGGAGCAGAAGTTGTTAAAGGGCAAACAGGAAAAATGACCTTTAAAAAAGACATCAAGGTATACAAGAGAAATCCAAATGGTACATTTGATTCGTTAGTGGTAAAACAAAATAACTTCTTTAAAACGTATGATATTGAAAAATATGAAGGCAAAACATTCTATCATATGGGGCAATATCGAGTACAAGCAACGGATTTGGTAGTTTTCAAAGAAGTACCAATAAAGATTCGTGCTTCTTTCTATAACAATCCAACTTATGTTGTTATTAATCGTGATGGTAATTATAATTACGGATATTACGGAAAATATTTCAATGAAACGGGTGATACTTCATACGTGGATTTAAATAATGAACAATTTAAGTATTGCGTGAGCAATGGAGTAGGTTGGTTATGTGAGAAGTATCCTGGTACAGATCTTAAAATCTTTGAGACAACAGTGAGACAAATTGACGTGCGTTATGAGCTAACAGAAAATGCAGAAGCGAAACACACTCCATTAAAAGAAGCTAAACCTGAAATAATGTTTGAAAAGGGAAGCATTTTTTCATCAGATAGTATTGAAGTTAATGGTTATCTATTGGTAAGATTTGAGGGAGAAGTCAGATATCTTGGTTGGCTCCCTGTAAATTTATTAAAGCCAGTTGGAGATAAGTGATAGATTATGAATTATATATAGCTCTCTTAATAAATATTTATTAAGGGGGCTATTTTTTTGGTTTGTTGACAGACATAGGGATAGGATGTTTGTCGATGTCCTGGGCTTAGCTGAATAAACGATAATAAGGTTTGAATTATATTAAATGGAAGAATTTATCCAAATGATTCTGGTTTGAGGTATTATTATACTAGCGGAGCAGGATTGTGTTCCATTTATGACCTAAACTTTCGATAGATAAAGGGATGGTAGGGTGAATATGAAAGGATTTTTGACATTATTTATAGGATTGTGTTTAATTTTTATATTAACAGGGTGTATTGGTGAAGATTATGATGTAGGGGTGCCAACTGCCCATATATATTTCGAGGGTTTATCTTCAAATTTTCAATTAACAGAGGCAAATATCAGTTGGAAAACGGCAAGTGAAGAAGTGGAAAAAACAAAAAAAGATATTATCACATACGCATCATCACTGGATGAAATAAAGGTTTTTCCAGGTCAAAAGGTGAAGTTGGATTTTAGAGAGAATCCCAAAAATGGTGGGGATATATGGACTGATCCAAAGATAACTGTTGCCTTATTAAAAGATGGCGAACGAACAGAACTTGCTTTGGATGATTTTAGAGAATTTCAATTCCCAACAGACAAAGGAAATTATGTTTTAGAAGTTGAATTTATTAGTTCAGCAGGCAAAGCTCAATATTTAGGGAACATTCTAATTCAGTGATTAAAACATAGCTGAGGAGTTTTTTATGGAAGAAATTACGTTAAATGATTTTATTGTAAAAGTAGATAAGGATAAAACTCTTGAATTGTATAGAGCACTTCCGAAAGTTTCCGATAAAGCGCATTGTGGTTGCGAGGATTGTCAACTTTTCGCTAAGCAAATTCAACATGCGAGCCCAGAAGTTTTAAAATTCTTTAAACAGTTTGGAGTTGACCCTACAAAAGAGGCAGAAGTTTGGAGAGCTCTTCCTAATAAAGACGGCTTTGATACTTATACTGCAGATTATCATTTTATAGGCGTTATACAAGGGACAGATGAATTAGATTGGATTCAAATAGGAGAAGCAACTTTTGGACTTGCAAACCATGATGGAGATTTACCAAGTCCGATGATTCCAAGCACTTTTTCAAAGCCGATTGTAGAATTAGCTGTGAGAATAACAATGCCTCATATAGAGATATAATGATAGAAAGTAATTATTCTATAAATAATTACACCATTAAAATTTATTTGACTTCAAAGCTCAGGTATTCAATTAATTTGTGCCTGGGCTTTATTATGGTAATAGATAAACACTTTCAGATGTATGATTAGCCGAAAGTGTTTTTTGCCCGATTTATTCTTTATTGGACTGATAAATTACATCTTCTACTTCGTACTCTAAGTAATCACATAATTAGTCTATTACGTTAATGATCACTTTACATTTGGTAAAATAATTGAAGACTAAGAAACGTTGATATGTCTAGTGTTCGAGATACTTTAGCTATAGATTAGCCCCATATTCTTTTAAGCTTTGACTATATACTGAAATGGTAGATAGAGTAACTGAGGTATTGAATAAACCTTATGGAGATATAGTTGCAATGTTAAAATTTATTCAACAAAAAATGGATGACATAATTAAATCATAATGAATAGGAATTTATAATTTCATAGTATGAAAAGCAGCAGTTCAACTTAGTGGGTGCTTTTTTATTATCATTTAATTATGAATAGTGGGGGACAATAACTTCCAAAAGATTGAAATATACAGAACTAACAGTTTCAAGTACATTAAGAGTCGTATTTGTAGGGCATATAACAAGGCTATAGAGCGTTTAGATAGCAAGTAGACTCAATCATTATCTGTGGAAGACAAAGCATACAGAAAGCATCCAATACCTTTCTATAATTGGTTAAATGAAAGAAATAGTTGTATGGGGTAGATTAAATTTAGAAAATCGGTACTTGAAAATTAATATAATTTAATTTCTGACATAAAATAGTGATAATAGAGCATATACAGTAATATAGGTAATAATATAACGGTATATTTTAGCGGATTAATCAGAAAAACATAGAAAGAGGGAGAAATTTGTATAGATTTCGAAGTGTAGAAAACTTAATTGGAAAGTATCAAGAATTAGAAAAACAACAAATATATAGCGGCTATAGAAGAGTTAAATGATCCTAAGGAAGTGAATGTAAATGAAAGTAACGGTTAAAGAATGGCGTGTAATGTCTGATCGAAACAAACAATTACTTTTAAATGCGGTAGCAACTAAATAAAACATAAATAGAAAAGAAACGATGAACATGCAAAAAAATTCACAACACACATTAAGAACAGTTGTAAAAGAAATAGCCACAGTGCTTATGGATTATCAGCGCAAATGATTCAAATTAGAGGTTATACAAGGGGCAGTAGCGAGATTATTAGAACGCATTGATGATATTGTTCACAAAGGTTGGGATAAAGATCGGGGAATGGCTTGTCTTCCTATTGATGAAATACGAGATACAGTACGTTTGATTGATATGGGATTTCATCCTTTGTTTAAAGAATTGTTTGATACGGTAATTAAAAGTGAATCAGAAGTTCAAGCACTTCTTTATTTTGCTCAATTCCTAAGTGCATGGAATTTATTTGCTGCGGAAGTAAAATGTTTCCCTGTCAATTCACTAATTTCCGCTTGCTACACGCTCACCAAATTCAGGATGTGCGTGAATACCAGTACCTTTTGTAATAAAGATTGATATTGATATTCACTCAAAAGATAATGTACGTTTTAATTGGGGTGTATATTACGATTCAGTAAAGACGGGCTAAATAAGTAATGACATCCTCACTCTTTTGGTATAAAATGTGTAAAATATCATCACCAAAAGTTGTGGGTGACATTTGTTAAGACGTATGCCTTGTATATAAGTTGATTGGAGTGGAGACTGGGCGACTCCTTGGGGATTAGCG
>NZ_JBSSFD010000061.1:0-18729 GCF_054062295.1 Lysinibacillus sp. TE18511 | reverse complement strand
ACACCCGTTCCCATACCGAACACGGAAGTTAAGCTCTTTAGCGCCGATGGTAGTTGGGGGCTTCCCCCTGTGAGAGTAGGACGTCGCTAGGCAAAGAAAACAGTCAGCTGTGTGCTGGCTGTTTTTTATTTTTTATGAAAATCATTAATAATTTATCAATAATTTTGCAAAACTTGCTTAAAATTAAGATAAGACAGGTTTTAGCTAATGTTTATATACTAATTGAAGAAAGAAAATTGAAAAGGCTTCATTTTTGTCCATTTGAAAGGGGACGAAAAACTATTAGAATTACTGCCTTGAAAAATCTGAATTGTCTTTCTTTTATAAGTTTCTTGACAGTAGCCTAGCTCGTTGTTAATCTTACAATTAATATTCTTTTCACTATAGGAGGAAGTTACGATAATGTGGGAAACTAAATTTGCCAAAGAAGGTTTAACTTTTGATGATGTATTATTAGTACCAGCTCATTCAGAAGTATTACCGAAAGACGTTGATTTATCAGTTCAACTAACACCGAAGATTAAATTAAATATTCCAATGGTCAGTGCAGGAATGGATACAGTTACAGAATCTAAAATGGCAATTGCTATGGCACGTCAAGGTGGTATCGGTATTATCCATAAGAACATGGGTATTGATGAGCAAGCTGAGCAAGTAGAAAAAGTAAAACGTTCTGAAAATGGTGTTATTACAAACCCATTCTTCTTAACTCCGACTCACCAAGTTTTTGATGCTGAACATTTAATGGGCAAATACCGAATTTCGGGTGTACCAATTGTTGATAGTATGGAAAACCAAAAGCTAGTAGGGATCATTACAAACCGTGACTTACGTTTTATTTCTGACTATTCTTTAAAAATTGAAGACGTTATGACAAAAGAAGATTTGATTACAGCTCCTGTTGGAACGACTTTAGAGGATGCTGAAAAGATTCTTCAACAATATAAAATCGAAAAGCTACCAATTGTAGATGAAGAAGGTAAATTAACTGGATTAATCACAATTAAGGATATTGAAAAAGTAATTGAGTTCCCTAACGCTGCAAAAGACATACACGGTCGTTTATTAGTAGGGGCAGCAGTTGGTGTTTCAAAAGATACGATGCTACGTATTGAGAAGCTTGTTGAAGCACAAGTAGATATCGTAGTAATCGATACAGCACACGGTCATTCTGAGGGAGTATTACAAACAATTCGCTCTATCCGTGAGACGTATCCAGAGCTAGAAATTATCGCTGGTAACGTGGCAACAGGTGAAGGTGCACGCGCATTATTTGAAGCTGGTGCAGATGTAGTGAAAGTTGGTATTGGACCAGGTTCTATCTGTACTACACGCGTAGTAGCTGGTGTAGGTGTACCACAAATTACAGCTGTTTATGATTGTGCAACAGTAGCTCGTGAGCTTGATAAAACAATTATTGCTGATGGAGGCATTAAATACTCTGGAGACATTGTAAAAGCTCTTGCAGCAGGTGGTAACGTTGTAATGCTTGGTTCACTTCTTGCTGGTACTTCTGAATCTCCTGGCGAAACTGAAATCTTCCAAGGTCGTCGTTTCAAAGTTTACCGTGGTATGGGTTCAATTGGAGCTATGGAAAAAGGTTCAAAAGATCGTTATTTCCAAGAAGATGCGAAAAAATTAGTACCAGAAGGTATTGAGGGCCGTCTTCCATACAAAGGACCTCTAGCAGATACAATTTATCAACTAATTGGTGGTATTCGTGCAGGTATGGGCTATTGCGGATCACCTAACCTTGAGTTCTTACGTGAAAATGCTCAGTTTGTTCGAATGACAGGTGCAGGTCTACGTGAATCACATCCACATGATGTACAAATCACAAAAGAATCACCAAACTATTCGATGTAATATATTACTAGCAACTTTTATGCTCTCGAATCGTCTACAAAGATGGCGCGAGAGCATTTTTTTATGGTAGAGAGTGCGCACGGAAGTAACTTTCTATGATAAAATGTCGAGGACAAGATTATTTTTTTGGAGGGCTTTAAAGGTGAAAAAGACAATGAACACAGCTATCCGCTTGCTCCTAATTCCTGTTTTGTTATTTAGTGTTTTGGCAGCTGTCCCTGCGAAGGCACATGCAGAATCAGATTTAGGATTAAAAGTGGATGCTGCGATTTTAATTGACGCAGATTCAGGTAAAATTTTATATGAACAAAATGCAGATACATCACTAGGTATTGCGAGTATGACAAAAATGATGACTGAATACCTGTTATTGGACGCAATTGATGCAGGTACAGTTAAGTGGGATCAGGAATATCATGTAACTGAGTATACGTATAAATTGTCTCAAGATCGTGCGTTAAGTAATGTACCATTGCGTAGAGACGGGTCTTACACAATTCGTGAATTATATGAGGCGATGGCAATTTACTCTGCAAATGCTGCTACAGTTGCTATAGCAGAAACAATTGCGGGTACTGAAACTGAGTTTTTAAAGCTAATGAATAAAAAAGCAGAAGAGCTTGGTCTTACAGACTATAAATTTGTAAACTCTACTGGTCTTAACAATGCAAATTTATTTGGTATGCACCCAGCAGGTACTGGACCAAATGATGAAAATGTAATGCCTGCTAAATCTGTAGCTAAATTGGCATATCATTTACTAAAAGATCATCCGGATGTATTAAAAACTTCTAAAATTGCAAAGAAGACTTTCCGTGAAGGTACAGAAGATGCGATTAAAATGGAGAACTGGAACTTTATGTTGCCAGGATTAGTGTACCAATATGAAGGCGTTGATGGATTAAAAACAGGAACAACTGACTTTGCTGGACATTGCTTTACAGGTACTGCAGAGCGTAATGGTACACGTTTAATTGCTGTTGTTATGAAGGCTGTAGATGCAAATGGAGAAGGTTCATATAAAGCTCGCTTCGATGAAACAGCTAAATTATTTAACTATGGCTTCTCACAATTCTCGAAACAAGAAATTATCCCAGCGAACTATAAGTTTAAAGATCAAGAAACAGTAAAAGTTACGAAAGGTAAAGAAAAGAATGTAGCGATTGCTGTTAAAGAACCAGTTTCATTTATGGTAAAGTCATCTGAGAAAGACTTATATAAACCTAAACTAGTATTAGATAAAAAAAGTCTTGAAGCAGAGGTCAAGAAGGATACACCTGTCGGAAAGGTAGTTATGGAGCGCTCAGAAGGCACAGATTACGGTTTTGTTGACGGTAAGGAACTTTCAGCTGATGTTGTCACTACGGAGGCTGTAGAGCGTGCTAGTGGTATCTCGCTATTCTTCCAAGGTATTGGTAGCTTCTTCGGAAACTTATGGAGTGGTATTACCGACTTTGTTGGTGGCTTATTTTAATAATTAATGGATAGAACACGTAGATGTTTTCAAACATCTCGTGTTCTTTTCACGTTTTCACGCTTTACTGCATACGCTAATAGGCGAAAGGATGTGTGGCTAAATGTGTGGTATTACTGGATGGGCTAGCTTTCAAAAGGATTTAAGAACAAGTGATAGAATTCTGAAGTTAATGACGCAAACGTTAAATAAACGAGGGCCTGATGATGAAAATATTTGGTGTAGTGAGCATATTGCATTTGGCCATCGACGGTTAGCCGTCATCGATTTAATCGGTGGGAAGCAGCCGATGAAAAAAGTACATGATGGTGCAAACTATGTCATTACATACAATGGCGAGCTTTATAATACAGAAGAATTACGGAAAGAGCTTCAAAATCGAGGGCATGTTTTTACAACTCATTCAGATACGGAAGTGTTATTAACTGCTTATATTGAATGGAAAGAGCAGTGTGTAGATTTTTTAAATGGGATTTTCGCTTTTGGTGTATGGGATGAACAATCACAATCTCTTTTTTTATGCCGGGATCGACTAGGTGTAAAGCCTTTGTTTTATACAGAGCTACAAGACGGCTTGCTTTTTGCATCAGAGGTGAAAGCATTATTAGCTCATCCATTGATGAAAACAACCGTTAATATAGAAGGGCTAGCTACTATTATGGCTTTAGGACCATCTAGAACGCCTGGAAAGTCACTTTTTCAAAATATTAATGAGTTACGTCCAGGATATGCAATGCGTTTCTCTAGAGAGGGTATACGACTTTGGCAGTATTGGAAGCTGCAGAGTAAACGGCATGAAGAGCCATTAGAAGAAACAATCGATCATGTCCGGTTTTTGCTAACGGATGCTATTGAACGACAGCTTGTTTCAGACGTACCGATTTGTACATTTCTTTCAGGTGGTTTAGATTCCAGCATCATTACTGGAATTGCAGCAAACATGTTCCAGCAACAGAACAAAGGCACACTTCATACGTACTCTATAGACTATGAGGATAATGAGCGTTTCTTTAATCCACATGCTTTTCAAACATCGACAGACACGTATTGGATTCAAAAAATGACAGATACCTTTAGTACAACACATCATACTGAGGAAATTTCTCAGCAGCAATTAATCGATTTG
This sequence comes from Lysinibacillus sp. TE18511, assembly GCF_054062295.1. Taxonomy (NCBI): domain Bacteria; kingdom Bacillati; phylum Bacillota; class Bacilli; order Caryophanales; family Bacillaceae; genus Lysinibacillus; species Lysinibacillus sp. TE18511. The sequence goes on along the minus strand of NZ_JBSSFD010000061.1, from coordinate 14,263 downwards.
TTAGTAGAGTCTGTCATTGTTAGAGATTCACCAGGGATGGCGGATGTGGATTCATCATTACTATGGTTTTGTCGAGAAATAAAAAGTGACTTTACCGTTGCGCTATCAGGTGAATGTGCGGATGAAATTTTCGGTGGTTACCCATGGTTTACAGAAACGGCTACAGGTTTCCCTTGGATTCGTTCACTGTCTGAAAGGTCTACAATGTTACAAGAGCGGTGGCGTAAGAAATTAGCAGTCGAATCTTATGCACAACAAGTATATTTGCAAACAATTGCTGAAGTACCCTATCTTGATGGAGAGAGTATTGAGGAAGTAAGGCAACGTGAGATGTTTTATTTGAATATGGTATGGTTTATGCAAACATTGCTGGAACGAAAAGATCGTATGAGCATGGGAGCGAGTCTTGAAGTTCGTGTTCCATTTGCAGATCATCGCCTTGTGGAATATGCGTGGAATATTCCTTGGGAAATGAAAAATTTAGGTGGTATGGAAAAGGGGTTGCTTCGTAAAGCAATGCAACACTTATTGCCAGAAGAAGTTTTATATCGAAAAAAGAATCCGTATCCTAAAACTTATCATCCAGTTTATACAGCAGGCGTTCAAAAATGGCTAAGAGAAATAATGAAGGATAAAAATTCAATTCTTCATGAATTATTTGAGCGGCAGAAGCTAATCGAGCTAATTGAATCTGGTGGTAGTTCTTTCAAAGTCCCATGGTATGGACAATTAATGGCTGGCCCACAGCTTTTAGCTTATCTGGGGCAAATTCATACATGGTTTAAGCATTATAATATCCAATTGATTGAATCATAATCAAAAGAAACACCTATCAATTTGATGGGTGTTTCTTCTGTATATCCCAACTGTCCATTAGCTTCTCAATAAACGCTTCTATTTCATCTACAGGTATACTTCCAAAACCTAGTAAAAATTGAGCGTGTGAGGCTGTGGAGTGATCCAGGCGATAATCAGATAATGGATAGATCCCGATATCTGCATTGGAGGCAAGCTGCTGTAATTGCTTTTCCGATAAAGCATGCTGTACATCAAGTAAAATATGCATGCCTGCTTGCTCTCCAGTAATTTTAATTTGATTAGAATAGTTTTCTAAAATTGAAGTGAGTTTTTCATGCTTTTTTCGATAAATTTTCCTCATTCGATTTAAATGTTTTGCAAAATGACCATCACGCATAAAATTAGCTACGATATGTTGATCGAAACGAGGCACTGTTGATGAATAGTAATTAAATACGTCATTATAAGTAGCAAGTAATTTTGGCGGAAGTACAAAATAAGCAACACGCAAGGATGGCATTAACGATTTTGTAAAGGTACTCATATAAATTACTTTATCATTTCGATCTAATGCATGAAGTGCAGGAATTGGTTTTCCAGTATAGCGAAATTCGGAATCGTAATCATCTTCTATAATGTAACGAGAGGAGCTTTGTGCAGCCCATTTTAAAGCTTGTGCACGTCTCGTTGCTGATAATACTGCTCCTGTTGGGAATTGATGTGATGGCGTGATATAAACAACGTCTGCGCTAGTTTTTTCGAGCTCATGAATGACAATTCCTTCATCATCGACCGCAATTGGATAGACTTTTCGTTTATGTTGGGAAAACATACGATGCACAGCTGGATAGCCTGGATTTTCAAGCGCAAAGCAAGTGTCGTCACTAAAAAGGCGCAAAATCATTGGAAGAAGTTGCTCTGTTCCGGAGCCGATAACAATTTGCTCAGGACTACAAACAACTCCACGTGATTGAAATAAATAATTAGCAATCTCCGTACGTAAAGATCGTTCTCCTTGAGGCTCACCTGTTAATAATAATTCCTTTGAGGCATTGTCAAAGAGCTCTTTCGCATATTTCCGCCATGTTTGAAAAGGGAAGGCATCGATATCGATGGAACCAGGATTAAAATCTATCTTGTGCGATTTTTTCTTAGGTTGTTCGTTTAAGGAAGCTACTGTGTCCTGTTGAATATACGGAAGCTCGTCAATTTCCTCTACAAAATAACCAACTCGTGATTTTGACATAATATAGCCTTCTGCAAGTAGCTGTGCATACGCAATTTCAATTGTTGTTTGAGAAATATTCAAAAAATCGGATAATTTTCTTTTTGATGGTAATTTTTCTCCTACTGCTATTTTCTTTGTAATAATAGCCTCTTTAATGCCGCTATAAAGCTGATCATAGAGCGGTTTTTCACCATTTTTTTCTAGCTGAAATAATAGCATATCCATGTCCATTAATCCTCCTGACCTTATAATTATTTTGTAAACTGGATATTTTTATATGGTCAATTTCTATTATACTAAATTTCATCATACAGGTGGAGGTTAGAAATCATGAAACAAACAGGTACAGAGTTAGTAAAACGCGGGATGGCGGAAATGCAAAAAGGTGGCGTCATTATGGATGTTATTAATGCAGAGCAGGCGAAAATTGCGGAAGCGGCAGGAGCTGTAGCTGTCATGGCATTAGAACGAGTACCATCAGATATTCGCAAGGCGGGTGGAGTTGCACGTATGGCTGATCCTCGTATTGTTGAGGAGGTAATGGGGGCTGTATCTATTCCGGTAATGGCTAAAGCACGTATTGGACATATTGTTGAAGCAAGAGTTTTAGAAGCAATGGGTGTTGATTATATTGATGAAAGTGAAGTATTAACTCCAGCAGACGAAGAGTTTCATTTATTAAAAAGTGATTACACAGTGCCATTTGTTTGTGGTTGTCGCGATTTAGGAGAAGCGGCTCGACGCATTGGTGAGGGAGCTTCCATGTTACGAACTAAAGGTGAACCAGGTACGGGGAATATTGTAGAGGCTGTTCGCCATATTCGCAAAGTGAATGCGCAAGTACGTAAGGTTGTTGGCATGACAGAGGACGAATTAATGACAGAGGCTAAATTACTTGGTGCTCCTTTTGAATTATTAAGAGAAATTAAGCGTCTTGGCCGTTTACCAGTAGTGAATTTTGCGGCAGGTGGAGTTGCTACGCCAGCGGATGCGGCATTAATGATGGAACTTGGAGCGGATGGTGTATTCGTTGGTTCTGGTATTTTTAAATCAGAAAACCCAGAGAAATTTGCTCGTGCAATTGTAGAGGCCACTACGCATTATAAGGACTACAAGTTAATTGCTGAAATTTCAAAAGAACTTGGTGTTCCGATGAAAGGCATTGATATTGCACAGCTTAGTCAAAATGAGCGTATGCAAGAGCGAGGCTGGTAAGATGAAGCGAATCGGTGTTTTAGCATTACAGGGAGCGGTACGAGAGCATGTGCAAATGTTAGAGTCACTTGGATGCGAAGCGGTCTTAGTAAAACAAAGTGCTGATTTAGAGAAGCTTGATGGACTTGTCTTGCCTGGTGGAGAAAGCACAACGATGCGGAAATTGCTGAATCGCTATGAGCTATTAGAGCCAATCCGCACACTTGCAAAACAAGGATTGCCGATGTTTGGAACATGTGCAGGATTGATTTTATTAGCAAAGGAATTAGTGGATTATGAATCACATTTAGCTGTAATGGATGTGGTAGTTGCACGGAATTCTTATGGACGTCAGGTAGATAGCTTTGAAGTGAAGCTCGACATACCTGAAATAGGTGGAGCAATTCCGGCTGTCTTTATACGTGCGCCACATATTGTTTCTGTAGGTGAAGGTGTTGAAGTATTAGCAGAGCATGACGGGAAAATCGTGTTAGCAAAGGACGATCATTTATTAGGTTGCTCTTTCCATCCTGAATTAACGTCAGATGCACGTATTCTTGAATATTTTGTATCTTCTATGGTATGACTTGCAAAAACTCGGTTCATATAGTACAGTATGGATAAAATTCAAATAACTGAACACGATGATGGGAAGTAGTAGCAAGCACGTTTTTTTTAGAGAGTCAGCGGGTGGTGGAAGCTGATAAAAGCACTTGTGAATCCGTCCTGGAGTTGCGCAGTCGAAGTTAATGAAGTAGGCTGTCGCCGGCTGAAATGCCGTTATGAAATAAGTGGATTAGGCAAATTGTCTAGTCAATTAGGGTGGCAACGCGGGTAGCTCTCGTCCCTTTTGGGGATGAGGGCTTTTTTTGTGTTCTACTAAGTATTTCCCATCATTAACAATCTACTGGAGGTATGACGATGTTAGATATTAAACGCGTGCGCGACAATTTCGCGGAAATTAAAGAAATGCTGTTAACACGTAATGAGGATTTAGGAAACTTAGACGATTTTGAAGTATTAGATGCAAAGCGTCGTGAATTAATTGCAAAAACAGAAGAGCTTAAAGCTGAACGTAATAAAGTATCTGAGCAAATTTCTGTTATGAAACGTAATAAAGAAAATGCGGATGAAGTCATTGCGCGTATGCGTCAAGTTGGCGATGAAATTAAAGAGTTAGATGTCCAATTAAATGAGGTAGAAGAACGCTTTAAAGATATGATGATGCGTTTACCAAACGTTCCACATGAATCTGTACCAGTTGGCACAACAGAGGACGATAATGTAGAGGAATATACTTGGGGTGAGGTACCAGCATTTGATTTTGACATTAAAGCACACTGGGATCTCGCTACGGACTTACAAATTGTTGACTTTGAACGTGGGGCAAAAGTGACGGGTAGTCGTTTCTTATTCTATCGTGGTCTTGGTGCTCGTTTAGAACGTGCATTAATGACGTTTATGATGGACTTACATGCAGAAGAGCATGGCTATGAAGAAATGCTACCACCTGTAATTGTCAATCGCGATAGCTTAACAGGTACAGGACAACTGCCTAAATTTGAAGAAGATGTCTTTAAATTAGATGACACAGATTATTTCATGATTCCAACAGCAGAGGTACCTGTGACAAACTTCTATCGTGATGAAATTTTACCTGCCGAAGCATTACCACAAGGCTTTGCAGCATATAGTGCTTGCTTCCGTTCAGAGGCAGGATCTGCGGGTCGCGATACACGTGGTTTAATTCGTCAACATCAATTCAACAAAGTAGAATTAGTACGCTTTGTAAAACCAGAAGAATCTTATGAACAGCTAGAACTATTAACAGGTCATGCTGAAAAAGTACTGCAATTATTAGGGTTACCATACCGTAAACTAAAAATGTGTACAGCTGATTTAGGATTTACTGCAGCGAAGAAATATGATTTAGAGGTTTGGATTCCGGCGCAAAACATGTACCGTGAAATTTCTTCTTGTTCTAACTTCGAAGATTTCCAAGCACGTCGAGCAAATATTCGCTTCCGCCGTGAGCCAAATGCAAAGCCAGAGTATGTACACACATTAAACGGCTCAGGTCTTGCAATTGGCCGTACAGTAGCAGCAATCCTAGAAAATTATCAGCAACAAGATGGAAGCGTAGTAATACCTGAAGTATTAAGACCGTATATGGGCGGAAAAGAAGTAATTGCTCCAAAATAATCGGAGTAAAGAAATGGAAAAACTACTGTTGAAATTTCAACAGTAGTTTTTCTTTTTAACCAATAGCGTGAATTTTTTATTAAAAATCTTCTTTTTCAACAATTAGAGCTTGTCGCGCTTTTTTCTCGGCCTTTTTTCGTTCGCGTAATGCTCGGAAAAAATCGGTTAAGATTTGTCCACATTCCTCAGCTGAAATTCCTTCTGTTACTTCACATTCATGGTTAAAGCGTGCATCATTTAATAAGCGATAGAGTGAATCTACACAGCCTGCTTTTATATCTCTTGCACCATATACAACACGCGGCACACGAGATTGCAAAATGGCACCTGCACACATTGGGCAAGGTTCAAGCGTCACATAAAGTGTTGTTTTTTCAAGACGCCAGCTACCTATTTTTTTACAAGCTTCTTGAATAACCATTAGTTCAGCGTGTGTTGTCGCATTTTGCGTTGTTTCTCGTAAATTATGAGCCCGCGCAATAATCTCTCCATTGTATACAAGTACAGCTCCAATAGGAACCTCTCCGAGTACAGCAGCCTTTTTTGCTTCATCGAGTGCACTGTTCATAAATAATCTGTCTGTTTCAAAAATATCCACTATGATCTCTCCTTATAAATTAGTGTATCTTGCTTGTTTGACAATTGCTACTATCAATTATGCCTCGGTAAATTGCGTCAGGAGGCTTAAGGCCAACAGATATTTTTTGCGCGAAAGCGAAGCGTCAGCGGCAGATATTTTTTGCGCGAAAGCGCAGTGCTAACGTAGCGACAGCAACAGATGTTTTTTGTGCGAAAGCGCAGTGTCAACGTAGCGACAGCAACAACAACACGATGTGGGGGACCTGTACCTGTCGCTACGTTTTCGGTACATAAAACACTTGTAACTGCCGTTTCACTTACGTTACATAAAACACTTGCTGAAAGAAGTTAATCATTGACATTCCTAAAATAACCATCTATATTTATATATGAACACATGCTCATATATAAATATAGACTTTTGGGGGTAAACTAATGGATGAAAAATTACAAAAGACAGAAGTTCAAGTTACTAACGATCAACATTTAGATGAAGAGACACTTTTTGTTGTGTCACAAACATTTAAAGCATTAAGTGATCCGACGAGAATTCGTATTTTAAATTTATTGTGCACTGATGAGCATTCGGTCAACGATATAGCTGAAATTTTAGATTTAGGTCAATCTACAGTTTCACACCAATTACGTTTTTTGAAAAATTTACGTTTAGTGAAATTTAGAAGAGAAGGTACAACTCTATATTATTCAAAAGATGATGATCACATTATGAATTTATTAAAGCAAGCTATCGAGCATGCTGCACATAACTAGTATTAATGGAGGGATAAAACATGGGGCATGATCATGGCCATGACCATACACATGGCGCAAATAGAAAGGTGTTAATACTATCATTTATAATTATTACGAGTTACATGGTTATTGAAGCTGTAGGGGGATACTTAACAAATAGTTTGGCTCTTTTATCAGACGCAGGGCATATGTTAAGTGACTCCATTTCTTTAGCAATTGCTTTGCTTGCTTTTATGTTTGGAGAAAAGGCTGCAAACTATAGTAAAACATATGGATATAAACGATTTGAAATTTTAGCTGCAGTTTTAAATGGTGTGACATTAATTTTTATTGCTTTATTTATTTTCTATGAGGCAATTGAACGTTTTGCAAATCCACCAGAAGTGGCAACTACAGGTATGCTAGTAATAAGTACGATAGGTCTTTTAATAAATATTTTGGTAGCTTGGATTATGATGCGTGGTAGTGATACAAAAGATAATTTAAATATGCGAGGTGCCTTTTTACACGTATTAAGCGATATGCTTGGATCGGTAGGAGCCATCGTTGCCGCACTTTTAATTATGTTTTTTGGGTGGGGATGGGCTGATCCACTTGCAAGTGTTATTGTTGCGTTATTAGTATTAAGAAGCGGCTACTATGTAACAAAGGCTGCTATTCATGTCCTAATGGAAGGTACACCTTCAAATGTTGATGTTCAAGAGATTATACAAATTATTGAACAAACGAATGGTGTTCATAGTATTCACGATTTACACATTTGGACAATAACAAGTGGAACAAATGCACTTTCCTGCCATGCCGTTGTTGATGATCAGCTAAAAATTACGGATAGTGAGAATATATTACGAGAAATTGAACATAATCTTGAGCATAAGGGCATAAAGCATGTAACAATTCAATTGGAGACAGTAGCACATAAGCATGATCAATCCATTTTATGTACAATAAAAACTGAGCAGTCGAATCACCATCATCATTAATAAAAATATTTAGTTCTTTTTACACTTCACATACCCTTCGTGGGTATAGTATGATGAGTGTGAGTAGGAGGTGTATTGTATGGAGGATATAGTGAAAAAGGATGTTTGTCATACAGAGGAAGCTACTTCGTGTCGAAAAAGCCATCATCCTGAACGCGTAAAAAAAGATTTAACGACTCGTTTAAATCGAATCGAAGGTCAAATCCGAGGCATTAAAGGGATGATTGACAAAGATGTTTACTGCGATGATATTATTACGCAACTGTCTGCCACACAGTCTGCTTTAAATAGTGTAGCAAAAATATTATTAGAAGGTCATTTAAAGGGATGTGTAGTAGATCGCCTATCAGAAGGTGATGAAGCAGTGTTAGATGAGTTAGTAGTGACCATTCAAAAATTAATGAAAAAATAAAAGTTTTTTTCATGAAAATATACCCCTATATAGTATGAAATTAAAGGAGAGATATTTATGCAAAACGTAACTTTAAACGTACAAGGAATGTCATGTGGACATTGTGTAAACTCAGTGGAAAAAAGTGTTGGAGCTTTAGCAGGCGTTGAACAAGTAAAAGTAAACTTAGCTGATGGTTTAGTAGATGTAGCATTTGATGAAACACAAGTATCTCTAGATCAAATTAAAGAAACAATCGACGATCAAGGCTATGACGTTAAATAATATAGATAGGGTGCTCAAGTAGCACTCTATTATTTTCAATTACACATACCCCCTGTTGGTATGTAGGGAGGAGAAATAATCATGAGTTCAGAAATAAAGGAAACGAATTTGCAAATTACAGGTATGACATGTGCGGCCTGTGCAACTCGTATAGAAAAAGGTTTAAATAAAATGGATGGTGTAGAACAAGCGACGGTTAATTTAGCTCTTGAAAAATCGTCCATTAAATACGATCCGACAAAACTAAATGAAGAAGACTTTGAAAAGAAAATTGAAGCACTTGGTTATGGTGTCATTAAACAAAAAACGGAATTCGATATTACAGGTATGACATGTGCGGCCTGCGCAACACGGATAGAAAAGGGTTTAAATAAATTAGCAGGTGTATCCTCTGCGAACGTAAACTTAGCGCTGGAAAAAGCAACTATAGAGTTTAACCCATCTGAGGTGACGATTGCAGATATTATTGCGAAGGTTGAAAAATTAGGATATGAAGCGCATCAAAAAGCAGATGAGCAAGAGACAGTAGATCATCGAGAACTGGCCATCAAACAACAGCAACATAAATTTATTTTATCGGCCATTCTTTCATTACCACTACTTTGGACGATGGTAGGGCATTTTTCATTTACATCATTTTTATATGTTCCCGATTTTTTAATGAATCCGTGGGTGCAAATGGTGTTGGCTACTCCTGTTCAATTTATCATTGGAAAACAATTTTATATTGGCGCTTATAAAGCTTTGCGCAACGGTAGTGCCAATATGGATGTACTTGTCGTAATGGGCACATCTGCTGCTTATTTTTATAGTGTGTATCAAGCTATTGTAACTGCAGGATCACATCATAGCCCTCACCTTTATTTTGAAACAAGTGCAGTATTAATTACTTTAATTTTATTAGGTAAATTATTTGAGGTAAAAGCAAAAGGCCGCTCGTCAGAAGCTATTAAAAAATTAATGGGACTTCAAGCGAAAACGGCGGTCGTTATTCGAGACGGTGTTGAAAAAGAAGTACCATTAGAAGAAGTAGCTATTGGGGACATTATTTTAGTAAAACCAGGTGAAAAAATTCCAGTCGATGGTGAAGTATTAGAAGGAACAACAGCTGTGGATGAATCGATGTTAACTGGAGAAAGTCTACCAGTTGATAAAAAGCAAGGTGACCTATTATTCGGTTCAACTATTAATAAAAATGGCTTTATTAAAATGACAGCAACTAAAGTTGGTCGCGATACAGCATTAGCTCAAATTATTAAAGTTGTAGAAGATGCACAAGGCTCAAAAGCGCCGATTCAACGCTTAGCAGACCAAATTTCAGGTATATTTGTACCCATTGTTGTAGGCATTGCTGTTGTCACGTTTTTAGTTTGGATTATTTGGGTGCAACCAGGTGAGTTTACGCCAGCACTTGAAGTATTAATTGCAGTTCTTGTGATCGCATGTCCATGTGCGCTTGGATTAGCAACGCCAACATCTATTATGGCGGGCTCTGGTCGTGCGGCGGAATTTGGTATTTTATTTAAAGGTGGAGAGCATTTAGAGCAAACTCAAAGCATTGACACAGTGGTTGTTGATAAAACAGGTACAGTGACACACGGCAAACCTGTCTTAACGGATATCGTACTAACAGCAAATCAAGAAGAAGTACGCTTTTTATCGTTAATTGGGGCAGCGGAGAAGCAATCAGAGCATCCGTTAGCAGAAGCAATTGTTCAAGGAATTGCTGATCGTGGTATTGAGTTAGGAGATGTTCAATTCTTTGAAGCGATACCAGGTTACGGTGTGCAAGCGACTGTCTCTGGTCAAGGGGTTGTAATTGGTACACGTAAATTAATGCAGCAATACGGAATTTATATTGATGATATTCTACCAACAATGGAGCAACTAGAGGAAAACGGTAAAACTGCAATGTTAGCTGCTATTAACGGTCAGTATGCTGGCCTAGTAGCAGTTGCTGATACAGTTAAAGATACTTCAAAAGAGGCAGTTCATCGTCTACAAGAAATGGGCATTACTGTGATTATGATGACTGGTGATAATGAACGTACAGCACAAGCAATCGGAGCAGAAGTTGGCGTGAATCATGTGATTGCTGAAGTTCTTCCAGAAGGCAAAGCAGATGAAGTAAAAAAACTGCAAGCTACGGGTAAAAAAGTGGCGATGGTTGGTGATGGCATTAATGATGCACCCGCACTTGCGACAGCTAATATTGGGATGGCAATCGGTACTGGTACCGACGTTGCAATGGAGGCAGCAGATATTACGCTAATTCGTGGTGATTTAAACAGTATTGCAGATGCCATCATTATGAGTCGTAAAACGATGCGTAACATTAAACAAAACTTATTCTGGGCATTTGCTTACAATACATTAGGTATTCCGATTGCTGCATTTGGACTGTTAGCTCCTTGGGTAGCGGGTGCAGCGATGGCGTTTAGTTCGGTATCTGTCGTTTTAAATGCACTGCGTTTACAGCGAGTTAAATTATAAGGGTAACAATAGATCCACTTTTGTGGGTCTATTTTTTTCGTGTTGTTTGTTGTTGCCAAATTTAATAGAGAACTGGCTTGATTCTGTTTTTCATTTTCTCACTATGATACAATGAAAAATACTGACTCATTTTTAACTTCTTTCAGCAAGTGTTTTATGTAACGTAAGTGAAACGGCAGTTACAAATGTCTTTTGAATCATCGCATCCATGAGATAACGGCTAACTGACCTGCATCGGTAAAAACGCCACGTCCTGTGGCATTACCGAAATGACCGACATCGTGTCGGCCCTCGTGCAGGCCTAAGCATAAAGCCGATTCCGGACGCAATTATGCCGAGGCATAATTGATATAATGAAAGCCTCAAAGCTAGGGTAATGACGATAGAATCCATAGAACATAAAGGAGGAGCTTCTGGTGACGATTCCATTTGTTACGGTAGAAGGTCCGATTGGTGTTGGTAAAACCTCTTTATCGAAAGAGATTGCAGCGACATTTAATTACCATCTATTAAAAGAAATAGTAGACGAAAACCCTTTTTTAAATAAGTTTTATGAGAACATTGAGGAATGGAGCTTCCAAACAGAAATGTTCTTCCTATGTAATCGCTATAAACAATTATCAGATATTAAAAAATTCCGTGTGACACATGAAAAACCTGTTGTAGCGGACTACCATATTTTTAAAAATTTAATATTTGCAAAGCGTACATTGGCGTCTACAGAGTATGATAAGTACGAAGAAATCTATAAAATATTAACGAAAGATATGCCTGTTCCAAATGTAGTTGTTTATTTACACGCTAGTGTGGATACGTTGATGAAACGTATTGCGATGCGTGGTCGTGAATTTGAAAAAATGATTTCACGAGATTACATGGAACAACTTGTGGCAGATTATCATACCTTTATCGAGCATTTTGAGAAAATGCATCCCGAAATTCCTGTTATTCGATTTAATGGCGATCAGCTTGATTTTGTTAAAAATCCAGATGATTTGAAATATGTTTTACAAACAATAAAGGATACGTTACAACAAAGGAGCTTGCAGCAATGAATTTGAGAGAGAAATACGATATTCCTCCACAAACAGTCATTACAATCGCTGGTACGGTTGGTGTAGGAAAATCAACGATGACAAAGGGGCTAGCAGAGGCGTTAAACTTTCGTACGTCATTTGAAAAGGTGGATACAAATCCATACTTAGATAAGTTTTACGAGGACTTTGAAAAATGGAGTTTCCATTTACAGGTGTATTTTTTGGCGGAGCGTTTTAAGGAGCAGAAGCGTATCTTCGAGTATGGCGGTGGGTTTATTCAAGATCGTTCAATTTACGAAGATACAGGAATTTTTGCGAAGATGCACTATGACAAAGGTACAATGAGCCCAACAGATTACGAGACTTATACAAATTTATTTGATGCTATGGTGATGACGCCATATTTCCCGCATCCAGATTTACTTGTTTATTTAGAAGGACCAATTGATTCTGTTATTGGACGTATTCAAGAGCGTGGTCGTGCGATGGAGCAGCAAACACCGAATGATTATTGGTGTGAAATGCATGAACGTTATGAGAGTTGGATTAATAACTTTAATTCATGCCCAGTTCTACGTTTAGACATTAATGATTATGATTTATTAAAAAATCCTGAAGCAATTGAATCAATTGTGAGCCGCATCAGTCATATGCTAAAACAAACAAGCCATTTACGTAAATAGAAGGTTTATTAAAGCTAATATTTCTAAAACAATAGGAAGATAAATTATGGCGTTCTGGCCGAAAGCGAAGTGGCAGGCTCAAGCAATTGAAGAAAATAAATAATCAAAAAGACGTGAGACAATATGTAGCTTATTGTGTCACGTCTTTTGAAATAGGAGGGATTACTATAAGAATAGCGGTGTATTGCGGTTCTGGGTTAGGCATAAACCCAATTTATGCAGACAAGGCAGCCGAATTAGGGACTGTATTAGCTCAAAATGGTCATGGTGTAGTTTATGGTGGTTCGAAAACAGGACTAATGGGAAAAGTAGCAGACGCAGTATTAGCAGCTGGCGGAGAGGTTATTGGAGTAATGCCAACGCATTTACAGAAGCGGGAATTAGCGCATGCCTCTTTAACAGAAATTCATTTTGTTGAGTCGATGCATGTACGTAAAGCAAAAATGATAGAGTTAGCAGATGCCTTTATAGCCCTACCCGGGGGTGGCGGGACAATGGATGAGTATTTTGAAGTGTTTACGTGGGCACAAATTGGACTACATGAAAAGCCAATAATTTTATATAATGTAAATAGTTTTTATGATGCGCTTCTACAACAATTTCAAAAAATGCTTGAGGAAGGCTTTATACGTGCTGAACAAAAGTCAATTATTCATGTAGCTACTACATCGCAAGAAGTATTACATTTTTTAAAAAAACATGGGTAATGTGCCCATGTTTTTTTGTAATAAATAATCTTTATAAGGGCTTTTGATGTAAAATAATTTATTTTTAAGTAAAATTTTAGGGAAGAGTTGGGTGTGGGTTATGCAGAAAATATTAGATACACAAGTTACGGATGATCTAGTAGTGCAGGCAATTGAGCAAAATATAGCCATTATCCGTTTTGACATGGAGCGTAAAGTTGCCTATGTAAATGAGCTTTTTGCTAAAGCATTAGGCTATAAAGTGGAAGAAATGATAGGGAAGGATCATAAAGATTTTTGCTTACCGGAATTTGCGAATAGTATAAACTACGAAAAATTTTGGCGCAACTTAGCTGCTGGTAATAGCTATCAGGATAAAATCGAGAGAATGGATGCAAGCGGAAATAAGATTTGGCTTGAGGCTACCTATATGCCTGTCTTTGCTAATAATTCAAGAAAGGTTATTGGCGTATCGAAAATTGCAACTAATATTACTGAACGCCAAAATGAAATTGTTCATGTAGCTGATACATTAAAGATCATGTCTAAAGAGCTTCATAGCCGATCAGAGGCTGGTATTCAAAATTGTGAGGATTTACTGGAAACAGTCAAAGAGGTTTCACAAGAGTCAGTCGATAATGTTAGAAATCTTGCGCAGCTACAGAAGCAAGCTGAATCCATTAAAGGTATTGTGAAAACCATTCAAGAAATCGCGTCTCAGACAAATTTACTTGCTTTAAATGCAGCTATTGAAGCAGCGAGAGCAGGTGAGTATGGCCGAGGCTTTGATGTTGTAGCAAAAGAGGTTAGAAAACTATCTGTAAGGGTGGAGCAATCTATTTCAGAAGTAAAAAGTTGGTATGTCAACACTAAACTGGACAAAAATTATAGGGGCTGTTGCTTGAATTCCACTGGTGTTAAATAGCCTAGTGTTCCGTGAATTCGAATGTT